>CAYNGS010000189.1:0-5957 GCA_964396625.1 uncultured Flavipsychrobacter sp. | reverse complement strand
TTAGCTGCACAAGCCCCAAACGGTCACTAAAGCGTATAGAAAGCCAAGCATTTTACATTTTCAGAGCCACGTCAATTATTGTGGAACTTTTGATTTTTTAGATTACCTTTGCCAACCGAAAAAATGGCGAGGTAGCTCAGGTGGTTAGAGCACAGGATTCATAACCCTGAGGTCGGGAGTTCAAGTCTCCTCCTCGCTACTAAAAAAATAGCCGCCTTATGGCGGCTATTTTTTATATGTGTTTGGTGTTTGGTCACGTAGTTGCTCTCATTAAATGCAAATAATCTTTCCCGTAACTAACTAATGCGGCGTGTTCTTTGTTTTCAATATTCCGTTTGCGGTAGCTAAAAACGCGGTAGCCTCCTTGCCGGGCTCAGACTGGGGATAGCCTAACGAGCCGAGCGCAGTGATATTAAATTTGTCGGTGGTCTTTTCCTTAATGATATTGAATATCCACACGGTAGGGAAACCCTGTACCTTGAAAAATTGCTGCAAACTGTTGTTTTGGCGCGCCAGCGTGTCGGGCAGCTTTGTCTGCCGCGGAAAGTCGAGCATAAGCAGTATCACATTCTTCTTTGCCCATGCCTGGAAGCTGGCTTTCGCAAAAACATCTGCATCCAGTTTATGACACCATATACACCAGTCGCTGCCGGTAAAGAGCGCGAAGATCGGCTTCTTTGTCTTGTTCGATAATTTGCATGCCACATTTATGTCGGTATACCACATCAGCGCGCTCTTTTTTTCCTGTGCGTGGCCAACGGCAGCAAACAGGAATACAAGAAAAACGGCAGTAAAGATCAGCTTGCTGAAATGAGTGAGTTTCCGGGTCATGCGGCGAAGTTTGGAATAATTATCAATACCATAAACATATATAGAAAAGCGATGCAGACAGGCGGAATGAAGAATCTTAACCCCACTTTAACACGCCACTACCGTTTCAGCAAATTGCCATTCACGATCCTGCCCATCACCTTGTCCTTCATGCTGCGGCTTATGGGCACAGAATACCTGCCGATCTTTATCTCGTTGCCCTCTATTTTGTCGACCCTGCTCACCGACACGATAAATGATTTATGCACCTTAATAAAACTATCGGCAGGCAGGTAGTCCTCTACCGCTTTGAGCGTGAGGTAAGAAATATATTTTTTAGAGGCCGTATGAAGGGCCACATAGTTTTCCAGCGACTCGACGTACAGCAGGTCGCTGAAAGATATTTTTTCATAAAGATTATCACAGCGGATAAAAAAATAGTCGGCAGCTTGTCTCTGCGGGCCGGCTTTTTCTTTCAGCTCATAAAACTCCTTAGCCTTGTTGGCAGCTTTTAGAAAGCGCTCGAACGGGATGGGTTTTACGAGGTAGTCCAGCACATTGAGTTCATAACTCTGCAGCGCATATTCTGAGTAGGCGGTTGTAAAAATAACCATTGGCGCGCTGCGCAGCGACCGGAGAAACTCGATGCCCGTAACCTTTGGCATTTGAATATCGAGAAATATCAGGTCGATCTGTTGCTGGTTCAGCAGCTCATTGGCCTGCACCGGGCTTTCGCAGCTCCCCTCCAGGTGCAGGAAACCGATCTCAGACACGTATTCCGCCAGGCCCTTACGGGCCAGCGGCTCATCGTCTACTATGATACAGTTAATTTTCATCTGCCTGCAAAGTTAGCTTTACTGTATAACAACCATCATGCTTGT
The DNA here is from genome assembly GCA_964396625.1 of uncultured Flavipsychrobacter sp. Taxonomy (GTDB): domain Bacteria; phylum Bacteroidota; class Bacteroidia; order Chitinophagales; family Chitinophagaceae; genus Nemorincola. The sequence goes on along the minus strand of CAYNGS010000189.1, from coordinate 4,266 downwards.
TTATGGCCAGCCCATGCCTGCCGGGGTACAGCAGCTCCAGGCGACGCTGCAGGTTCTTTAGCCCGATGCCGCCGGCTGTGGTGGTTGGCTGCCCTGTTGTTGCCTCCGTAGTATTACTGATATCGCAGGTAAACAAGCCATCCTTCATACCGAGGTTCACACTTATTTCGTTACTTTTATCGGTAAAATGCGACACATATTTAAAGGCGTTTTCTATCAGCGGCATGATGAGCAGCGGCGCGATCCGGAAATTACCGACCGCATTGCCGGCATGAAAATCTATTTTGTAGTTTTCGTTTAACCTGACCTTCTGCAACTCAATATAATTCTTCAGGTAGGCTATTTCTTTATCTATAGCTATCTTCTCTGCGCTGCAATCATATAGCTGGTACCGCAGCATCTCTGACAGCAGCAGCAGCATCTCCCTCGCCTTGGGGTTTGTCTTATCTATCTGGAAATAAATGGAATTGAGCGAATTGAAAAGGAAGTGCGGGTTATGCTGAGCCCGGAGAAAATTGAGCTCATTAATTATTTTTTCTTTTTCCAGCGCCCCGGTATACTGCTCGTGCTTTATTTTGTCTGTAAATATTTTCCCGGCCACCAGCACCAGGGTCCATACCGATATATTGAGCAGCGAACTCCAGTAAAGCGCAATGACATCCATATCCTTTGCCGGCACATCGTAAAACCGGGTATTGATAAACCAGGCGACCTCTGATCTCAGCCACGACGTAACAACGACAAACAACAACCCGCTGGCAGCAAATATGAAATACCTTCTCTGATCGAGGAAACGGGGAATGGTGAACCATGTGTGGAAGTAAAAATTCGCCGCAATGAAAACAAGGTAACAAAACTGGATGCCGGCTGTTCGGGAGAATGAAAGGGTCTTGTTTTGAAATACGACCATCCACAGCACAAACAACCCGGCCCAAAGGAGTGCGCTGTAAAACCAGGGTTCACGTTGTCTTGTATCCATTGCAGGCAAAGGTAAATATAACAGCATGTGCCGGAAATATTTTTACACAACCGGTGGCACGACCTTGATGAACGGAAAATTGCCGGTTGTCAAGGTATTTGGCCCGTTCACGGAAAAACGGGATTGAAGCCGGAAAGGGGCAGCTAATTTTGTACTGAAAATTATTTTTAACCAAAAAAACACAAAGATGAAAAAGCAAAACAACTGGCTGCTGCATCCACCGGTGGCCGGGTATAAAGAGATCCTGATCCTTCGCCTGATGGCCGGGGGGGTATTTCTGTGGGAGGGTATGCTGAAGTTCGTGTACCCCAACCAGGGCGTAGGCCGGTTTACCAAGCTCGGCTTCCCCATGCCCGAATTTACTGCACACGCGGTAGCGACCTGCGAGATAGTGGGCGGCCTGTTGCTCATCTTCGGACTGCTGACACGCATCACCGCGCTCTATTTTATACTGCAGATGATCGTGGCGGTACTGTCGACCAAGGTGTCGCTTTATTTCGGTACTTCGCCGCTGCCACTACCCCCCTCCCCTCCCCAAACCGGTTTTTGGGCGGTGCTGCACGAGATACGGGCGGACTATGCCCAGATCATGACCTGCCTGTTCCTGCTGTACGTGGGCCCCGGCATCTCTTCGCTGGACTATGCCTGGCAGAAAAGGAATACGGACATTGCGCTATAATACATGTAAATTACTCTTTCCCAAAACCCAAGGGGCTGCTTTTTTAAGCAGCCCGATTTTTTTGCATTGGCCCTTCGTAGTAAAAGCCGGCCGTGCCGTGCATTATTTTTTATATTTGCCACAAAGATTCCGTCATTTCAAATTCTGGCCCAGCGAGAACACTTATTTCCATATTGCTTTTGCCGGTGGCCATTCTGTTCCTGAGCTGCAATTCGGGAAATGGTAATGCCGAAAACAACGGCCAGGCACCGGCTGCTACGCCGGAGCCACACCCAACCGCGTCCATGCCGGTATATGATGTGTCGTTGCAAAAGGGTGTGGTGATAGACAGTGTTATTTGCAAGGCCGCGCCGGCCCAGAGTTATGCGCTATACCTCCCCACCTATTACGACCCGATAAGATCATTTCCCTGTATCTATTTTTTTGATGCCCACGCCCGCGGGGCACTGCCGGTAACTGCGTATAAAGATCTCGCAGAGAGATACGGATTCGTACTTGTAGGCTCCGACGTTTCTAAGAACGGCACACCCTGGCCGGCGACCGATGAAGGAGTAAAGGCCATGATGGCGGATGTACGTACCCGGCTGAATACGGACCCCAAACGTATCTATACAGCGGGTTTTTCGGGCGGGTCGCGGGTGGCAAGCTCGGTGGCACTGCTGGACGGTGGTGTGACCGGTGTTATCGGTTGTGCTGCCGGTTTTCCTTCGGTGGAGGGAGGCATTGAGCGGAAGTTCTGGTATTTCGGCGTTGTCGGCGATCACGATTTTAATCTCGCCGAAATGCAGCAGTTGGACCAACAACTGGCACAAAACAATTTCAGGCACCAACTGCTTACAGCCAGGGGTATACACGGCTGGCCATCCGTGGCGGACTTTGAAACAGCGCTGCTGTGGATACTGGTAAATGAAATGAACGATAAAATAACGGCCGAAAACGATACCCTGATCGGGCATTTGAAAAGCGATCTGGAAAAACGCATTGCTGCGGCCCGGTCGGCAGGCGACCTGATAAAGGCTGGGGAATTGCTGTCGGGAAGTATACGGGTGCTGGATGGCCAGGCAGAAGTGGTCGGTTACAAAAAACAGCTCGACGAACTGGAAGCAAGCGCAGCATACAAGGCTGATGCGGCACTGAGTTTGCAACTGCAGCGCACCGAACAGGAACAGCAGCGCCAACTAGCGGGAGAGTTTACCAGCGAAGACGAACAATGGTGTGCAAAGAAGATCAGCGAATTAAACCAAAATGCAAAATTGGCCAGGACGCACCTGGAATCGGATATGTACAGCAGGCTGGTCAACTACCTGGGGCTGGTGGGTTATCTCAGTTCGCGGCATGCGCTGAGCACGGGTGATCTGCCGCATGCGTTATCTTATATAAAGGTGTTCAAAATGGCCGATCCTAAAAACCCTGATTGTGCTTACCTCGCCGCCGTTTATTATATGGAGAAAGGTGACAAAGCGCAGGCCATGTCTTCACTCCGGGAGGCAGCCGCTCTGGGATATTCGGAAGTAATTACGCTCCTGGCCGATCCCGCGTTCAGCGGTATGAGCGGTGATGCCTCATTTAACAGCATTGTGAACTCAGTGCGGAAAAACTCTGTTTTCGGCCACTAAACCCTGCTTGCATTCCTGTCTTTTGAGGCGCTAAGCGCCGAGAATAACCCATTAGACGTGACATTCAGTAAAAATCAACCATATACCTTTGCTATTATTAATCAGATAGTAACATTACTTTTGCTGCTCTGTTTTTAATAACACACTAAATGAAGAAATCAATTTTACTTTTTGTCGCTGTAGTAATGATGCTGGGATCGCGTGCAGATGAGGGGATGTGGATACCGATGCTTATCGGTAAGAACTATGAAGAGATGCTTCGTCTCGGTCTTAAGCTGTCGGAAGAAGATCTTTACAACATCAACCACAGCAGCCTGAAGGATGCGATACTACAGTTTGGCGGAGGCTGTACTGCCGAAATGATATCGGGTAACGGCCTGCTGCTCACCAACCATCACTGCGGCTACGATGCCATAGCTACCCTTAGTACCGTAGACAGGAATCTGCTCGACAATGGCTTCTGGGCACATAGTATGCAGGAAGAACTTCCGGCAAACGGTGTGACCGCACTCTTTCTGCAGCGCATGGAAGATGTGACGGACAAAGTGAAGGCCGTTATCGGCGATGCTACCGGGGAGGAATACAATAAGAAATTCAATGACATTCGCAGAGAAATAGAAGAGGCAAATGCTGAGAAAGGCAAGTATGTGGCCAATGTGAAAGACTATTTCAACGGCAACCAGTTTTTCCTGCTCATCTATAAGCGGTATACCGATGTGCGCCTGGTGGGCAATCCGCCAAAGTCGCTCGGGAAATTTGGCGGCGATACGGATAACTGGATGTGGCCGCGCCATACCTCCGACTTTTCAATGTTTCGCGTATATGCCGATAGCAACAACCAGCCGAAACCTTACAGCGCCACGAATGTACCCTACCACCCCAAAAAATTTCTGCCGGTATCCATTAAAGGCGAGAAAGAAGGAGATTATGCCATGATATATGGCTACCCGGGGCGCACGAACCGCTACGAGGTTTCTTACGGTGTAGACCTG
>CAYNGS010000188.1:0-5961 GCA_964396625.1 uncultured Flavipsychrobacter sp. | reverse complement strand
TCATCGTTTCCCAAGTGGAAACCCGGTAAACAAAATGGCAAACCAGTGAAAGTATACTTCACCCTGCCAATCGTATTCAAACTGCAATAACGAGATCAGATATATTTTTAAAAGGCCGACTTATGGTTGGCCTTTTTCTTTTTTATTTATATTTAGGCTATGAGAATATGGGCTTTCCCATCTGTATATCCGTATGAACACCCGGGGATGGCCTGGAGCGGCATATTCGCTCACAGACAGTATAAAGGACTAATAGAAAACGGAGCAGAGCTGAAGGTCATAATACCGGTGTCGTGGCATCCGCCTTATCCGTTCTCGTCGTTACATGGTGATTGGAAACGGGCGTCAAAGTTCAAATATCCCAGGCAGCGTGTGTATGACGGCATCACTGTATATCATCCGCGAATAGCAAACATAAAACCCGCCAGGTTTGTAAAAAAACCTTACCCGGCGCGATATGTTGACTCTATAGTTAGTTTTTTTCATGACCAGCAGATTGTACTAGATCGATCGAAAGACATTTTTTATGCGCAATGGTTGCCCGATGCGGCGCTGGTGCAGCAGGCAGCGCACAGATTGGGTGTGCGGTCAGCGGTTTTGGGCATAGGAGATGACATCATTGTCTATGCGCATGAGAGCAAGGAATATTTTGAGTTGCTGAAAAAAACACTGACGGAGGCTGATCTGAGAATCGTGAATGCTGCATTTCTGGGCAGAGAGGCAAACAAAATACTGGGCACAGATTTGCACTTCGATGTTATCTATTTTGGGGTCGACTACGATCGCTTCAGGCCGGTGAGCGAAGAAACGACCAAGCAGATAAGGGAGGAATACGGCATACCCCCGGATAAAGTAGTGATACTAACGGTGGCGGCCGCGCTGAAGCGAAAGGGCTGGACTGACCTGCTGGACGCGCTGAGGACAGTAAAGGGGATGGATGACAATTTCGCGCTGGTGGCGGTACATGCCGCGCCAAACGAGGTAGATATTGTAGCCGAAGCCGCAGCGCTCGGGTTGGCATCCAACCTGGTCAACATCGGGGAAATTAAGCCAGCTGACCTGAACCGATTATACAATGCCGCTGACATTTTTTGCCTGGCCTCGCACTGGGAGGGGTTGGCGACTGTGATCATAGAGGCTATGGCTTCGGGTGTGGCAGTTATTACAACCGATGTGGGCGGGCATGCTGAGCTGATCGAAAATGGTGTGAACGGACTGCTTGTGCCACCGAAGCAGCCGGGCATTCTGGCCGACAAACTGCTGTTGCTGATAGGAGACAAAGAAAGGAGAAAGAAGTTGGGTGCAAATGCGCGGACATTCACAGAGCACAAACTGGGAAATTTTGCAGACAATGCGGGCAGGCTTTATAAACTAATGGACGGACTGTTATCGGGCGGGGAGCGCTAAGTATATGCGGTAATTAATTCTAAATTTGCAGGTGGTTATTGTTTTAAGCGGAACAAGGTATACAATATGAGCAAGATCAAGGTTTTGAAGGAATTTATGTCGAATCCGAAGGAGGTAATTACTTTGGGCTACCAGGCGATCGCGAAGAAGAAAAACGAGATCAATTTTGAAAAGAGAGTTCATGAGAAATATAAAATGGCTCAGCTGCCAACCATAGACCTCCTTGACCTTGTGCCCGGGCTGCATGACACCATATCTTCCTACAGCTTTCTGACTGGTACATCTATGGTGACCGATATTTTGCTGTTAAAGTCGCTGGCTAAGAAGTTTGACGGATGCTCGTACCTGGAAATCGGTAGTTTTCGTGGAGAGAGCATAGCAAATGTTGCAGATGTGGCAAAGGAATGTATTTCCGTAACCCTTTCGGAGCAAGAGATGCGGGAGTTAAATATGCCCGACGGTTTTATAAAAGCCCATGGGATATTTTCAAAGGGCAAGTCCAATATCATTTCGCATCTGCATAATTCGCTGACATTCGACTTTGGCTCGCTGAATAAGAAATTCGACCTGATATTTGTGGATGGCGACCATGCCCACGACAGCGTGGTGAAGGATACACAGAACGTGTTTAAACTACTGAAAAATGATGATTCTATAATTGTATGGCACGATTATGGTTTTGACCCTGAAACAGTGCGACACGAGGTGATGTCTGCGATACTGGAGGGCACACCGAAAGAGTATCACGGGCATTTGTATCACGTATCGAATACCATGTGTGCTATATTTATACGAGGTAAATTTGCAACGAGCTTTACAAAATTCCCAACCTACCCGAACAAGGCATTCCGTGTGACCGTGGAAGCGAAGAAATTGCAGTAAGAAGGCAGCGGAGGGCATTGCAGGATAAGTACTATCACAGTCATACTGTTATTATGAAGATCAGCCCTGAACTGAATTTTGCGCTTACTGTTTTCAGCGGACTTTGCTGGACCGTTGTATATGTGCTTATCATCTACCGATCCTTCAAAGACAAGACTTATGGGATGCCCTTCTGGGCGCTGGCCTTCAATATAAGCTGGGAGTTTATCTTCTCTGCTGTTTTCAAGTCGACGGATACTACTCAACTGATCGTAAACCATGTATGGCTGGCGTTCGACATAGTGATTGTGATCTGCTATTTTGTTTATGGCCGAAAAGACTGGTCGCAGTCTGTAAGCCGCGCTTATTTTTATCCTTATTCGATCCTTGTGCTTGTGTCGGCTTATTTGTTCGTATACCTGTTCTCCGTTGAATTTCACAATACGGATGGAATGTACATTGCGTTCATTCAGAACGTGATGATGTCGTGGCTGTTCATTGCCATGTTGCAGCGGCGCGGCAGCCTTGCAGGGCAGTCTGGCGGCATAGCCATATTTAAGCTGCTGGGTACGCTGGCGCCAACTATTTTGTATGGGCCAGATCATCCTTTTGTATTATTTCTCGGCTGCTGCTGTTTTGTAGCAGATTGTATTTACGTGGTGATGGTGATCCATTTTAAAAAAGCGGGCGCCAATACGTAAATCGCGCAGCAGATCGATGGGTTTCACAACTACCGCGCCACGGAAAACCGCTGCTTGTAGTCCTCGAATTTGCTGATCATGACGGCCTCGGTGGCGGCATCCATACGGCGATGTGGCTCTCCGGTTTCGATGCCTGCAAAAATATTTACAGGATGATCGAGGTAGTATTCGAAATTGGTGGTGATATTCACTTCGCTTTCGTAGTGCCTGCGGCATATGGATTCAAAAGTATCGGTCATGTAGACGTCCGTTGGGACTATAGAAATAATATCGCCGGCATCTACCCGCTCGTCAATAAAATGGAGTGTAACACCTAATGGTTTCATCTCGTAAATGGACCACTTGAACGCATCGAGACCACGAACTGCCGGAATGATACCGGGATGGCAATTGAAGGTCTTCTTGTTTTTTACGAACTGCCCGGAAAGAATGCCGGCGCCGAGTATGAGGTAATAATCGAGCCCACCGGGTATGTCGTAGTCATGAGCAACAGTAGTGAACGGAATGCCGTGCGCCTTTGCCAGCAATTCCGGAGCCACACCTTTTGACATATCGGGGCGGTGATTGATCTGGATAGTCCGCTCCTTGCGCGGAATGAACGGCAGTGCGTATATGCTGAACTGTTTAGCATCGTAGCGGGTGAGCAGGTTTAACAATACCTGTTCTGTTTTCAGGTGCGGAAAGTTGTATGTGATCAGTCCTATGGTTTTCATTACCCTGCTTTATTATGACATTAATTTTATGAATGGATGATAATCTCCCTTTGCGCCCAGCGGAGTGGCAACGCGGATGTCGTGTACTGTCTGTATACTTATCATAGCCTCGCTGAGCCCGAAACCGTTGCCCTTCAGTATCTCCTCGTAACTGCGGGTATGCAGGTTGCCAAAGCCTTCGCTGAATTCTATCTCCTTGCCATCGACCGTGATAATACGGTAAGTTCGCTTGCCCTGCTTTTTGATCTCATCGGGTATGTAGTCGTAATTGATACTCAGGAACCACTTTACCCGCGCCCGCTCCAGGTGCAATACTCCGGCAGCGGTATCTTCGTTGCGAACGTGTACAATATTTTCCTTGACACGACCGAAGATCAGCGTGAGCATGTCGAAGAAATGAATGCCGATATTAGTGGCGATACCTCCGGACTTTGAAAGCTCGCCCTTCCAACTGTTGAAATACCATTTGCCCCGCGATGTGAGATAGGTAAGATCTACATCGTAGACTTTGTCTTTGTCGCCTTTATCGATCGCTTCCCTGAGTGCTATAATAGAAGGGTGCAGGCGAAGCTGGAGGATATTGTTGACGCTTCTGCCGGTTTCTTTTTCTATTTCGGCAAGGGCATCTACGTTCCAGGGATTCAACACGAGCGGTTTTTCACAAATGGCATCGGCCTGGTTGCGCAGCGCGAAACGGATGTGTGAGTCGTGCAGGTAGTTTGGGGTGCAAATGCTGACATAGTCGACCTTGGTACCTTTTCTTTTAAGTTTTTCAATATGACGGTCGAAGCGTTCGAACTCAGTAAAAAAGTGGGTTTCGGGAAAATAACTGTCCAGGATACCGACGCTGTCGAATTTATCCAATGCTGCGAGCAGAGTATTTTTTGTGTCCTTTATAGCCATTAAGTGCCGCGGCGCTATAAATCCTGCTGCTCCTATAAGTGCGAAATTTTTCATCGGCCTTTATTTAAGGTTACCTGCTGCTTACAATAATTTTTTCTATTTCCCGGCCATAGTCTTCGGCTACCTGCTCCCGCAGCAACACATTTCTTAAGGGCGGCAGCGCCTCATACTGCGTTTTCTCCAATGACAAATGACTGACCCATTTCACTGCCTCGTCAACATTTGTAGTAAAGAACCCGGCGTCAAAATTGTGAAGAAATTCCCTCATTTCTGCATTTTCGAACTGCGACAGGCACAAAATTTGCCGACCTGTATATGCATATTGAAAGGTTTTAGTGGGAAGCAGCGGGTAATTTTCGGCCACATCGGCAACCGGGATCACCAATAAGTGGGCGCTGCGGAGGTTGTTCCACAGGTCGGATGGCGATACCCATCCGTGTACAGAAATGAACGCCGCGATACCATTGGATACTGCGAGTTTGTGCAATGTTTCCGGCTCATCGACAAAAAAATAACATTTAAAAGGGGTAGAAAGCTGCAATGTTGACAACTTCTTTATCAGATCGAGCAGCATTTTCAAACCCGGCCCCGAAGCGTAAAGTTTGCCCGCGTATAGCAACCTGAATTCATTTCTCACTATCTGTCCGTCTTGCCAGCCAGCCTCAACATGGGCGCTATGAGATAAAAGATAAACCGGAATCTTCACCCATTTTTTGAGTAATGCCATCATATGTTTCTGCGGCACACTAATAAGTACCGTGTTCGCGAGGAGTTTCTGCTCGTAGGCCCGGATCTGTTTTTTTTGTTTTTCGGTCAACCGGCCAGGGTCGTGGTGGTCGCTCCAAAGGTCCCTGAAATCTACGACCATGGGTAATTTTAGTTTTTGCGAAAGTGTGAGCCCTGTCTGCAGCAGGTATTCATCGCCATAGCCAACACAAACAAAGATGAAGTCATATTTTTTTGTGGTGATATCTCTAAGTGTTGACAGGTAGTCGCCCCATTTTCCTGCACTCGCCAGTTCGCCCGGCCACATCAGCCCGGTTTTTGCCAGGATACTTCTTACACGGTTTGTTGCGCGCCGGGTTGCGAGGTCGAATATTGCAGGAATTTGTTTTTTGGCCCAAAGTGTTCTTGCCTGCTCCGAAAACAAAACGGATTCATTGTGCAGGATGTCATCCGGCGCGGTGGGAGCAATAATATTGAATTTCAAACCTTTTCCGTCGGGCCAGATGCCCGCCCATTTTGTGCCGCTGGTGTGAATCACGTCAACGTCCCAGTTGAGTTTCTCAGCCCAGGTACCTGTTATTGAGTCGACCCGCTCGCAGGATACGGAAGACAACCCTCCTTTTTTCAATTGAGCATGCGTAAGGGCTAAT
>CAYNGS010000187.1:0-5970 GCA_964396625.1 uncultured Flavipsychrobacter sp. | reverse complement strand
AAAGCTGCCTGTGGAATTCATTGGTGAGTACTATTCAATTAACCAGGACGTTGATACGCTCGGACAGAGAAACAAGGTAACCAACGCCTACGTGCTGTATGGCGGCTACAAGATCAAGAAATTTACCCTGTACGCCAGTTATGAGAATATCATGTACCCTGATGGCATCAAATACTACATACCTAATAATACGAACAACTTTACACTTGGAGCACGCTACAAGCCCTCGCCGCTTACGGTTATCAAACTGCAGTATCGCAACTACAAAACTGCGGCACCGACCACTGCCGATGACGGACGTACCGGGGTACAAAACATTTTCGAAATGCAATTTGCTGTAGGGTTCTGATTCAGCCATTTTTTCTATTCTCAAAACATTTACACATGAAAAAAATAAAAAAAACACTTACCGCCCTCATAGCAATCATATTGATCAGTACACTTGGCAGCTTTAGTCCTTCTACAAAACCGGGTGTACCCCTGGCTATTATTGTCAATAAGGATAATCCCGTGGCATCGATGAGCGCTGGGGAAGTGAAACTATACTGGCTGAGAAAAATAAAATCGCGTTGGCCTGCCATCAACAAGAACATTCGCCCGGTAGATCGTAAAACACACTGCATCGAGCAGGAAACTTTTTACTCCAGGATCTTATCCATGAACAACGACGAAGTCGAAACGTATTTCGTTACCAAGCAGTACCAGAATGCGCAGAAGCCGCAGGATAAGTTCGTTAACGATAAGGATATCATAGACTTTGTGGGTGATGAAATCGGGGCGATCGGATACGTGAACATGAGTAGTATGTCGGCCGAAGCAAAGGCAAAAGTAAAGGTCGTTTTTACGGTGAGCAATTAACAAACCAACCACATGAAATCTCTTTTTAATCTTAGTATCCGGCAGAGAATAGCTGCCGGATACTACCTTATAATCATTATCGCGACGATCACCAGCATCGCGAGTATTCTCACTTTCGAGAGCAACAAGAGAAAGTATGGCGAGATATCCGAGGTCTATCTTCCTTCTGTATCCAACCTGAAGGAATTCAAGACGCTGATCAATGATTCAAAAAAACAGATCAACGACTGGATATACCAGCCAAACGGAGAGGAAAAAGACCGCCTGAAAACCTTGCAGGACAAAGATTTCCCGGCGCTCAAAGAAAAGCTGATATCCATCGCTACACTGGAGTCGGCAAACGATGCCGGCGAGATCGGAGCCATCATCAAAAGCTTCGACTCCGTTATTATCGGCCAGCGGGTCATTATGCAGAAGCTTTCCTCCATGGAGAGCTATAGCAATGACACGCTCATCGACGAGGCTATTGCCGTTTTAGATAAACAGATCACACCACGGCTCAAAAACATAAATGCCGTCCTCGACAATACGCTTGCTGAACAAAATCAGCTGCTCAAAACAGACGAGCGCAAACTTAACGCCTCTTACAGCTACCTCACTTATGTGATGGTGTTGCTGATCATTATCATCCTTGTAGTGGGCCTGCTTGCATCGCGGCTCGCAAGGCGCAGCATCAGCAGACCTATTGATGAATTGAAAAACCAGATACTGGTATTGAGGAGAGGCGAGATCCCCGATATCCAGGAAACGGACCGGACAGACGAAATAGGGGAAATGACCAATGCGCTTTCCGCTATGACCGACAGCATCAGCATTAAAACGCAATTTGCCAGTGAGACCGGCCGGGGCAATTATGAATATAAATTCGACCTCCTGAGCGATAAAGATATATTAGGCCTTGCCCTCATCGAAATGAAGGATAACCTTAAAAAGAATGCACTGCAGGAAAAGAACAGGACATGGTTAAACAAAGGTATTACTGAGGTCAATGAGATACTTCGTGCCAACCAGGACAAACGAACCGAACTCTACGAAACACTTGTTTCTTTTATCTCCCGCTACATAAAGGCATGCGCAGGTGGCCTCTTTGTCAGGAAAGAGAACAAAAAAATAATAACTTTTGAATTTGCTGCCGGATTTGCAATGGACAAAAAAACCTCGCAAACAAAATCCTACGAACCCGGGCAGGGATTCATCGGGCAGGCAGCGGCGGAAAAAAAGAACATCATTATCGACAACCTGCCTGCAGACTATATCCGCGTCGCTTCCGCCTTCGGAGACGCACCCCCGAAGCACCTCGCTATCATACCCCTTGTTTTCGAAAATGAAACGATAGGAGTGCTCGAACTTGCTTTGTTCAGCGAGCTCTCACCCGCTCAATCCGAGTTTCTCGAAAGCATCTCCCTGATCATAGCGTCCGGTCTTGACCTGATATCAAGAAAGGAAAGCACTGAGAAACTGCTGCTCGAATCGCAGGAGCTCAATATCCGGATGCAGGCGCAGGAAGAAGAACTGAAGGTCAGCAATGAAGAGCTCACCGAAAAGACCAACCTGTTGCAGGTATCAGAAGAAGAGCTGAAAGTGCAGCAGGAAGAATTAATGCAAACCAACACCCAGTTGGAAGAAAAAGCACAATTGCTGGCACAGCAGAACGAGGCCATCCAGGTCAAAAATGAAGAACTGGAAGTGGCCCGTGAAGCCATCCGTATCAAGGCCGATGAGTTGGAAATGACCAGTCGCTACAAGTCTGAGTTCCTGGCCAATATGTCCCACGAGCTGCGCACGCCGCTTAACAGTATCCTTATTCTGGCCAATCTTTTGTCCGAAAATAAAGAACGTACACTTACTGACAAGCAAACGGAATATGCGCGCGTTATAAACAAGTCCGGATCTGACCTGTTAGGGCTTATCAACGACATTCTCGACCTTTCTAAGATCGAATCCAGGAAACTGGAACTCGATGTTACTAAATTCGAGTTTAATGAACTGGCCTACGATATCGAATCGCTGTTCCGCGAGCTTGCGATCAGCAAGAAGATCAACTTCTCGGTCAACATCAGCGAGGAGTTACCAAAACATTTCGTGTCAGATAAGATCCGCCTGGAACAGATAATTAAGAACCTGCTCTCGAATGCGTTCAAGTTTACTCCTGCAGACGGTTACATCTCGCTGAATGTATTCAAAGCAGGTGCAAATACGGAGTATCGCAATGATGCCCTCCTCAACAGTAAAAACAACATTTGCTTTGAAGTCAAGGATTCGGGGATCGGAATTCCAAAAGACAAGCAGCAGATAATTTTCGAAGCGTTCCAGCAAGCCGATGGGTCCACCAACCGCAAATATGGAGGCACGGGCCTCGGCCTGTCCATCAGCCGGGAGCTGTCAAACATACTAGGTGGCGAAATTCATGTTGAGAGCGTACCCACCAAGGGCAGTTCATTTACATTGATAGTAGCGGCCGACTTCCTCAAAATAACAGATGACGAACAGGAGGAAAAAGCAACCCCGACAGCTTACCAGGTGCAGCAGGCTGCAAAAGCGGCTCCTGTTCCCTCTGTTGCCTTAGCTAAGGAAACACCTGCTGCGGCAGAGCCGGCCAGGAAAACCAAACTCATACTGATCATAGAGGATGACATGGACTTTGCAAACATTCTTCTTGATGAGGCAACCGAAAAGGGCTTCAGAGGCATCATCGCCGACCAGGGCGATACCGGCCTGAAGATGGCGAAGAAATACAAACCGGACGCGATCATACTCGATATTCAACTGCCTATGATGGATGGCTGGGAAGTAATGAAAAAACTGAAGGCCGACGACGAGTTGCGGAATATTCCGGTACACATTATGACCGGAACTGACAATGCGGACCTCGGCAGGGAATTAGGCGCCGTCGAGTTCCTTGTCAAGCCTATTTCGTCTACTCAACTGCACAATGTATTCTCCAAGATCAATAACGAAACCTCGCTGCAGCTCAAGAAAATACTGATCATTGAGGATAACGCCATCCAAAACAACTCGGTAAAGATGCTGCTTGAAAATAAAGAGCTGAGTTGCATCCAGGCGCTTTCGGGCGCCGAGGCCATCGATTTCCTCGAGCGGGAGGCCTTCGACCTCATCATACTCGATCTTTCGCTGCCCGACATAACCGGATTCGACCTGCTGAGGAAGATTCGCAGCAATGTAGACTGGCTGAATATTCCGGTGATCGTATACACAGGCAAGAGCCTGTCATCAAAAGAAAACAAAATGCTGGAGGAGTTTTCTAACGCGGTCGTGGTCAAAACTTCAAAATCACCCGATCGCCTGCTCGACGAAACTGCGCTATTCCTCAAAAAACTGGAAAAAGGAAAATTTGAAAAAACAGAGACCCCTGTACCGGATGTGATGATGGGCGATGAGCTGCTTAGCGGAAAAAAGGTTTTGCTGGTAGATGATGATATGCGCAATATTTTCGCGCTTTCCCGCTTTCTCGAAAAATATGATTTCGATATTATCGTTGCCAATGACGGCAAGGAAGCGCTCGAAAAACTTTCGGAAAATAAGGACACCGCTATTGTGCTGATGGACATTATGATGCCTGAAATGGACGGCTATGAAGCTACAAGAAAGATAAGGGAACAAAAGGAATTCCAGAATCTGCCGGTCATTGCCCTTACCGCCAAGGCGATGAAGGGCGATCGTGAAAAATGTATCGAAGCCGGCGCGTCTGACTATGCCACCAAGCCTATTGATACCAATAAACTGATTTCGTTAATGCGAGTGTGGCTGTCTAAATGATGAGCATATGCAAATTACCGGCGAAGAAAAAAATGAGCTGTTAAAGATTGTCAATGAGCGGTACGGTTATGATTTCTCTGGCTATGCAGAGGCTTCCATAAAAAGACGCATAAACAGGTTTGCAGATATAAATAAATTCGAAAATTATTTCGATCTGCGGCATCACCTGCTCAACGATAAGAACCTGTTCGTTTCCTTTATTCTCGAGATCACGGTGAACGTAACGGAAATGTTTCGTGACCCCGCTTTCTTTAAATGCCTCACGCATAAGATCTTCCCGGTCTTAAAAACCTATTCTCACCGCAAAATATGGCATGCGGGCTGCTCAACCGGCGAAGAGGTCTATTCACTGGCCATCCTGCTCTACGAACATGAGCTTTATAAGGATACTATTATTTATGGTACTGACATTAACGCCAAGGTTGTAAAACATGCACGCGAGGGTATCTATACATTAAAGTCGATGAAGGAATACTCTTCCAATTATATCAAAGCCGGCGGCAGCGCATCTCTTTCCGACTATTACACAGCAGATTACGACTCCGTCATCATGAACAAGATGCTGAAAAAAAACATGGTTTTCTCCACCCACAACCTGGCCGGAGATACTTCATTCAATGAATTCCAGATGATCGTGTGCCGAAATGTGCTGATCTATTTTAATCACCACTTGCAGGAAAAGGTGCTGCACCTGTTTTACGAAAGCCTCAGCATGTTCGGCTTCCTTGCCCTCGGATCAAAGGAGTCAATAATGTTCAGCAAACTGAGAGACAAGTTCGAGGTAATAGATAAGAACGAAAAGATCTTTAAAAAGATCGCCTGACAATAAATCAAATTGCTGTGAAGGGAAAAACGGGAAAATATGATATTGTGGTGCTTGGGGGCTCCAGTGGCGGCGTGGAAGCCCTGCTGAAGATCATCCCCAACCTCTCACCCGATTTCACAGTTCCTTTTGTGATAGTCGTGCACCAAAGCCGGTCGTCACGAAGCTCATTGGCACAGGTCCTCCAGTCACGTACAAAACTTATCGTTTGTGAGCCGGAAGACAAAGAAAAGATACTCCCGGGTCATATATATATTGCCACACCCGATTACCACCTGATGATCGAGGAAGATAAAACTTTCTCATATGCGTATTCCGAGCTGGTAAACTACTCCCGGCCTTCTATCGACGTGTTGTTCGAGACAGCAGCAGAGGCTTACGGCGAAAAACTGATAGGGGTATTGATAACCGGCGGAAACGCCGACGGAGCAGCTGGTCTGAAACACATAGTGGAAAAGGGCGGTCTCGCTATCGTAGAGGACCCCGACACGGCAGATACGCCCGCAATGCCG
>CAYNGS010000186.1:0-6007 GCA_964396625.1 uncultured Flavipsychrobacter sp. | reverse complement strand
GGGCGGTACAGCAACATTTTCCTCATCAGGAACAGCAGGTGGAACATGGAGCAGTTCTGCGACGGGCAAGGCTACAGTAAGTGCGACCGGCGTAGTAACGGGTGTTTCGGCAGGCACAGCAACGATCAGTTATAAGGTGACCAACAGTTGCGCAACAGCAATTGCAACAAAAGCAATAACTGTAAATGCGCTGCCTGCCGCAGGCACGATAACCGGCGCAACTAGCATATGCATTCCAGGAACGGCCACTTTATCTGTTTCGGGCGCGAGCGGCGGAAGTTGGATAAGTTCGACACCGGGCGTAGCTACGGTGAGCGGTGCGGGCACAGTGACGGCAGTGACCGCCGGTACTACTACGATCAGTTATCAGACAACCAGCGGATGCGGCACCGTTGCAGCAACTAAGACGCTAACAGTTAGCACCGCTGCGTCGGCAGGGTCTGTAACCGGGACAACCGAGTTCTGTGCGGGCGCTAACAGCACGTTATCTGCATCAGGCACGGCAGGCGGAACATGGAACAGTGCTTCTCCGGCAGTAGCAACCGTAAGCGCAACGGGCGTAGTAACGGGCTTGACGGGCGGCACAACAGCGATCAGCTACAGCGTAACGAATGGCTGCGGAACAGTGTCAGCCAGCAAAACTATCACAATTGATCCGTTGCCTGCGACTGGAACAATAACGGGCACAACGATCATTTTAAACGGCACAACGACCACAATGAGTGATGCGGTAACAGGGGGCACCTGGAGCAGCACAAATACTGCGGTGGCAACCATTACATCGTCGGGTACGGTTTATGGTGTGTCGATCGGGACATCGACGATAAGCTATACCGTAAGCAACGGTTGCGGAACTGCGGCGGCTACGCGGGCACTGACGGTGGTGCCGACAAGTACGGTTACTGTTACCGACACAGGAGCTGTGAGCCACGGGAAAATACCCATTGATGGAAAGCGGTGGTACCAACTTAATAATGTAAGCAACGGCCTGGAAGGACTTTTCGACAGCGTGCTTGATGTGAGTGTTCAAACCGGCTGGGGGAAAATACTAAACAACTATGATGCGTACTATCCGGTACTGCCCGGAGAGCAGATCAATATCGACAGCATCAAATTTTATGACGGCGAAGGAACAAACGAAAGCGATCCGTTTACACTGCTCTACATAGATTCGCTATGGAACCGTATACCCATAGCCACATTCATTGGTACACAATATAATGACTGGGTGGGGCCGGACCCGTCGAACCCTTTCAACTACACCCTATCTGTTCCGGCGAATAATGTGCGGTACCTGGTCATTAATTGTACCGGCACCTACCCGAACGAAATGCAGCTTTTTGGTTCTTACATTGCGCCAAACGCATTGCCTGCTGCGCCTGCAAAATCAATAAAGCTGAAACAAGAGTTCGGGGCAAATGGATTTGAATGGAATTATGAGGATCCGGTGGACCCATCTGTGATAGACGAAACAAGGCTGGCAGCGGCGAAAAGCTTTACAGCCGTGAGGCACTACCTCGACTGGAGCAAACTGGAACCGAATGAAGGTGGCTACACTTTCAACCCATCGCACGAAGGGAGCTGGAACTATGATACGATGTATGCGCGGTGTAAGACAGAAGGGATAGAAGTACTGGCAGATATAAAAACCCTACCGGACTGGATGGTGTCTACCTACCCTGCCGACCAGCAGGATGCTGAAAATGTACCTGTGAACTACGGAGCTGACTTTACCGACCCGGCATCGTATCTCAAGCAGGCTAAATTAGGGTTTCAGTTTGCGGCGAGGTATGGCAGCAACGCCGGTGTCAGCTCGGCATTACTGAGCGTTGATGCATCTACGAGGTGGACCGGGGACCCTGCAAATACTGTTAAAAAAGGGCTGGGCCTTATCAAGTATATAGAGTGTGACAACGAGCGCGACAAATGGTGGAAGGGCCGCCAGGCATACCAGACGGGCCGTGAGTATGCTGCGAACCTTTCCGCGTTTTACGACGGCAATATGAACACCATGGGCGCGGGTGTGGGCGTTAAAAATGCTGATTCGACCATGAAGATAGTGATGGCCGGCACGGCCGGACCAGTCACCGATTATTTCAAGGGCATGATAGACTGGTGTAAACAATACCGGGGATATAAGGCCGACGGATCGGTGAATCTGTGCTGGGACGTGATCAACTATCATATATATGCAGACAACGAGGGGCTGGTGGCAGATGCTGACACAAGGGGCGTTGCACCTGAGGTGGCGCTTACGGACACGACGGCAAAAAACTTTGTAAATGCGGCTCACGTTTTTGCCGGTGATATGCCTGTATGGATAACTGAGACCGGCTATGATATTAACCAGAGCAGCGTGCTCAAAGCCATTCCGATAGGCAGTAAGACAGCGCTGCAGACCGAGGCCGACTGGATATTGCGTACATCGCTGCTTAATGCAAGGTGTGGCATTGAACGGACGTTCTTTTTTGAAATGTATGACGATGACACGAGCAACCCAACCAAGTTCAGCTCGTCGGGCCTGATCAATGAAAACAAAACACGCAAGCCGGCAGCAGACTATCTGTACCAGGCGAACAAGCTGATGGGGGAATATGTGTATATGGAAACGATATCGACCAACCCCCTGGTGGACAGGTACGAGCTGGCCGGACAGTCGGCCTATGTGCTGGTAAAACCCAGCGAAAATGGTTCGAGCATGTCCTATTCATTGTCACTGCCAGGAGCCACAGGCAGCGCCCACGTATACAAACCCGCCGTGGGACAAGACAGTATGAATGTGAGCACAGTTGCGATAGCATCAGGCAATGTTTCGCTCACCGTGACGGAGACACCGATATTTGTGCTGCCACCCGGATCACCCGCCGGACGCACTGCTGCGGCCAACAATGTGCCCATGAATAATGTATTCGCCAGGTCCGTGACCGTGTACCCCAATCCTGCCTCGGGACACGTTAGTATATGTGTGGATAATGAGGACAGGAATGATGTCAGCGTTTCCATTTTCACTGCGAGCGGAAGAACCTGCAACAGCTACACATTTAAAAAGGATGTCGACAAAATCACAGAGACCATAGACATAAGTTCTTTGCCAGGCGGCCTTTATTTTATGGACATTATACAAGGAAACGAAAGGACGGTAAAAAAAATAATCAAGACTAATTAATGAGCCGATATACTAAAGTATCCACGCCCGGTTAGGCGTGGATACTTTTTATTTGATCTCCTGCGCTAAAAAATCATCTGCAATAGTGGATCACCCCGATGGGGCACTAATAGTGTTTTATTGGTGCCTGACGACATTCAATAGAGTCTCCTCCGGAACAAGAACGTCGCAACGGATACAACGAAACAGCCTGATAATGATCATGAGTGTGTTTGACCAACGTCATCAAGGACTTTCGCTTTGCGTGCTAATATTACAGGCTAAAATCAGATGCAATGAGAAAGGCAATATCCACCACACTGCTGATACTAATAATGGCAACCACGGGCCGGGCACAGTCTGTATATACTTACCAATTCTACAACAACCTACTGGCGTCCGGACAGGGGCCGAAGCTTACTGCGGTTTGCCCACCGACCTTTTCGGCCCATACTTTTACAAACCTGAAGGGCGCAGTACACCCGGTTTGCCACTTTGATAAAGCCTGTGGCTTCGTTTTCGAGGATACGGGCAATCTGCTTGCCAGGGGCGGCTACACCATAGAAATGTATATGGCACTGGATGTTGCCGGAGGATATGTGAAACTCATCGACTACAAGAACCTTGCAGACGATGTGGGTCTTTATGACAACCAGCGGGCCTGCACATTTCGGGGGCCGGGCTCGGTATCGGGCGAGTATTTCGAGGACGCCAGGTATAGCTTTGTGACCATTACGAGGGATGCCGGCACAAAAGAAGTAAAAATGTACGTAAATGGTGGGTTCGTAGATGGTTTCACAGATTCTGACCATGACTACGCAGTGTACGATGGAAACAAGACGCTGCGGTTTCTGCAGGACGACAAATATTCCTCAGGCTCGGAGACAAGTTCCGGCAATATTGCCTTCCTGAGGATCTATAACTATCCTTTGGATGCGGTGGCGGTAAAAATTCATTATGCATCGTTGGACTCTACGCTGCGGATAAAGCCGGTTTCAAAAATATGACCGTGGACTTAATCCTCTTTCCTGAGCTTTTTTCCATAATTTTGGTCAAAGAAAAAGATGAACGCGAACAGCACCATCGGGTTGCCAGGAGCCGGCAACTATGACCATTGCCTTATTGCATCCTGTCTTAAAAAACTGTTTGCGCCGGCCTCAAAAAAAGCAGATGAGCCTGTTCTCAAGGTTCACAACAAGGTATCTGCGGTAAGAAAAGAACTTGAACGACTTAACAGCGCAGATGTGCCGGAATTGTCGTTCGCATACCTGGACGGGATGGAACGATCTGTAGGTGGCGCCGCCTTCCGCTATGCTGTTATTTTCAGAGATAATGCTCCTGTGCTGTTTGCTTACTTCCAGTTATTCACACTCACATCGCAGAATTTCAGGATGGAGAAGAATAAAGGTTTTGTAAAAGGGATCTTTCGCTTTTTCCTGCACCTGAAAAATATTAGACTACTGATATCGGGAAACGCGCTCCGAAACGAAACACTGTGCTATTGTTATGATGAATCGATACTGAGCAAGGAAGCGGCAACCGAGATCATAGCGTCCGCTGCCGAGAAAATTGCGGGAGACGAGGGTGCGGCCGCAGTTATATTAAAAGACATACCGCGATCTCCAAAAACAAAGAAATGGCTTGAGCGGATCGGCTATCGAATGCCGTGGGAGGACAAGGTGATGACACTACATATCGACCCTAAATGGGAATCACTCACGGGTTATATTGACGCTCTTTCCCGCAAATACAAGACGAGAGCCCGGAAAATACTCGCCGATGGCGGTGGACTATCCGTCAGACAAATGACAAAAAGCGACATAGCCGGTCATAAAGAGACTATAAACCGGCTGTTTAAAAATGTTGCAGACAATCAATCGTTTGTGCTTGCATCGCCTACAGATGATCATTTCGGGATGCTGAAAAACATTTACAAAAATGATTTCGAGGTGCAGGGATTCTTCGCCGGGGAAGAATTGATCGCTTTCTCGAGCGCGTTTATTTCGGATGATGGGTACGAGCTCTATTATGTAGGCTTCGACTACAAAAATAACGGTGTGTACCAGCTTTATTTCAACATACTCTTTTCGGGGCTGGAGCGGGCGCTGAAACTTGGGAAAAAGGAGCTGAAATTAGGCAGGACGTCGTTTGACGCCAAGGCAAGCATCGGTGCAAAAGCGGCGGATAATGAGTACCTGATAAAAATGGTGCATATACCGGCCGTGGTGAGCAAATGGTTCATGAACTATTTCTCGTCGATGGAGGATGCGAAATGGAAATTGCGTAATCCATTGAAGCAGTTGGCATAGCAACGATCGTCCGGCCAGATTTTCAATATTATTCTTTTCTTCGATAGGGCTATCGACCGGAATTAATGCGATTAATGTAGGTTGCACCTAATTCTTAACGCAAAAAATTATACTCATGAATAACGAACAAGCAGAACTCGTAGTAACCGAGAAAGAACTGGCGATAAACATGCTGGTAGCAGCCTGGGATGCGCAGAATAAGAACTTCAACGATTTCCTCGCGAAGGTGACAGACGAAGAACTTGCCGCCGAAACGGCGCCGGGACGCAATACCGGCACCTACCTGCTGGGCCACCTGGTAGCGGTAAATGACAACATGATAAAACTGATGGGACTCGGCGACAAACGCTACCCTGAGCTGGTGGAAATATTTATCACCAGCCCGGATAAATCAGGCAAAACAATGCCATCGATAAGTACGTTGCGTGAATACTATAATACGGTAACGACCGACCTGAACACGCAAATCAGAAAATTTACCGCTGACGACTGGTTTGGCAAGCATACGGCGGTATCTGCTGAGGATTTTGCAAAGGAGCCACACCGCAACAAG
>CAYNGS010000185.1:0-6018 GCA_964396625.1 uncultured Flavipsychrobacter sp. | reverse complement strand
TCATGCCGTCTTTGCGGTTCCAGAAGTCTGTGCCGTCAAAGAACACAGAGGTGTCATCATCTTTATACACTGTGTTCCAGTGCAGTCCGCCATCGGTCGTCCGCAGCACCACAGACGGAGTGCCCGCACTCGCAATAACGGCCGTCTGCGCATCAAAAGCATATAAAGACCGGAAGTCGGATTTTTCAAAGTTCTTTACGTGCTGAAAGTGCCAGTTCAGGCCGCCGTCCGTGCTTATGCCCACAGTGCCATTGGTGCCGCTTACCCACGCCACTTCGTTATCCACTACCGAGAGGCCCCGGAATGAAGCATCAACGTGTGTGTCGATAGTTTTCAGGTTCCATTGCTGGCCTGCAGCATGGAGGCACAGCAACAGCAGCACGGCCGTTAAGTATCTCATTTGTAAAAAGAAAGGTACCCTATATTTTCAGGTCGCGCAAGCATCGTATGTAGTTCCTGATCTGCATCGCTTCCTTCGGAGGAATATTTCGGGAAACATTGTCCATTTGTATGCGCACTATCCGCTTGGAGACAAACTTCTGGATATTCGCATCGCTGATATGAACGTAGGCCTGCAAAATATATTGGCCTGAATGAGTGCCGGAGCCATAGGTATCACCGGAGATATAGGTTACCTCCTGCTTGCACATTATCGGCACATTGTCTTCTTTAAGCACGCTGCCATCTTCAAACTCAACCATTGACCCTTTGGCATCAGTGTGGTCGGCATCGTCGCTGGAGTGGAGCATGAGGCCAAAGAACGGATTTGCCTTGAATTGCTTCAGCACGGTGAGGCTTTTCAGCACCGGGCTTTTGTATGTGATGATACCTTTTTCTTCATCAACCCTTCGTCTGATCTTTTTGCAATAATTCTTTTGCGCAAAACAGAGCGATGGTATCAGGAATAGTATAAGGAATAGCTTTTTCACAACGGACAGTTTTGAACTAAAATTAGCAATATTATAATAAATAAAACAAGGTTTCCATACCGGTTTCTGGAACAATTATGAACAGACCCCTGCAAAAAGTCATTCCATTTTTTGGAAAAACCATCCTTTATATGGACGTCTCATTAATATAAGTAAGCATCAATTTATTGATTTGCAGCTATTTATGAGTTTGGCACGCTGTTGGCTATTGGTAATGTTCAATCATCGATAACCAACATTATAAAAATAAACAGAATGTTACTGATAGCACTACTCATGCTTGTAAGGAAGCATTCGGCAAAAATGAAAAACAATGGAAAACTCGTCATTTACTTATTCGCGGTACGGAAACGATTATGAGATCATGTCGCGCATAGACAACGACATCTATTATGAGATCGAGATACTGTGCGAAGGTGTGAAGGATAATCTTGCACAACTGAAGTACATGGAAGTTGATGTGCTCATCAACACCTACATGCACCAGTGTAAGTTCCTGGCCGAACATGTGCTCGATTATATACACCACGAGCGCAAAACAACGCTCAGGCTGGTAAAGCAGAAGAATGAAAGTTCACGCTCCGTATACAGAAGTGTGCACCTGAAGGAGTTGCAAATGGCGCAGTCGAATATGAAGGAAAGCTTTGAGCGGTTCAATGAGGCGGTCTCTTTTATCTACCCCGGCGAGAGTTTCCCTGATTTTCTGCTCACCTTACGGTCCAAGATGATGTTTGTGGAAATAGTTATGTCAGATCTCTTTCATCTCGAAAAAACAAAGCTGATACCCCAGAAGGTGAAGCTTTCGAACGCCCTGAAGTTTGAAAGTGCGGTGTTGAACTAAACTGCTGTCAAAGCACTCAATAAGACAAACAAATGAGCCGGTATTACTGCCGGCTCGTTGTTATTTAGTTCCGCTTGTCTAGCGACGGGAGTCGTCGCCGTGATCATGATGATCAAGCTGGTCATCGTGATGCACTTCCCGGTCACCATGATGACGCGGATGAGATACATAACACGATGTAAGGCCGAAACTCAGTACCACCATCAAAGCTATTATCAATTGTCTGGCTTTCATTTTAGTTGTTTTATTGTGATCGCTTATACAGGCAGCAAAAGCATGCCAGCAGAGATATCCGCCACCTACCGGCGATCCCAGTGCTCGTGATAATGATGGTAGTGATGGTGGTATCCACGCTCTTCTACAAGGCAGGAGCTGAGATTAACGATCATTACTATAGCCGCTATCAGTACTAACAATTTGTTTTTCATAAACAGAGTTTTAAGATGTTTTCAAATACCTATCTGCCGCGGCCGTGTTCTTCATGACCATGTTCTTCATGACCGTGTTCTTCATGGCCCTCGCCACGTCCCCCGCCATGCCAGTTACCATGCTGGGGATGGTTGGGGTTTGCCCAGTATCGCTCTTCATGGCTGTCGCGGATCGGCACCTGGTCGTGCCGGCCCCTGTAGCTTGAGTATTGGTTTCTGTACCTGTCGTGGTGCATCCATGGTGTCGGCTCATTGATCACCACCTTATGCGCCCTGTACAGGTCGAAATCGTGGTAGCGTGGCGGCAGATACCTGTTGGTTATCCAGCGGCCGTCGTCGAAGTACACATAGGTCTGGTTATTTACATCGTAATAGGCGTCAATATCGGGCAGGTAGTAATAGTCTACATAGTCATAGCCTACCGGTCCCCATATAGGCTGTAAGCCAAGATTGAAATGGACGCTTACCTGTGCGCCGGCGCCTTGCCATAAAAAGGCAAAAGCAACTAATAACGCTAAAAAGAACTGCTTTTTCATGTGGTACGTTTTTTTGATTATCGAATGGTTGTTTTTCATAACAGTGAAACAGAAAAAGCGTGCCATAGTTTGTTACTTAAATGCTGTAATTAAGCCGGGCCATATTACTTTTGCAATAAATCCCGATTATGCAGTTTGACCGTCAGGGCCTTACAGATAAACAATTGATCCATTTATATGAGGAATTGGTTCGCCCCCGGATGATCGAGGAAAAAATGCTGGTATTGCTGCGGCAGGGCAGGATCAGTAAATGGTTTAGCGGCATAGGGCAGGAAGCAATAGCGGTGGGCGCCACACTGGCCCTCGATGCGGATGAATATATAATGCCGATGCACCGGAACCTCGGTGTATTTACCGGGCGCAAAATGCCATTCGACAAGCTGTTTATGCAATGGCAGGGCAGCAGGGATGGCTACAGCAAAGGACGTGAGCGGTCATTTCATTTCGGCGCAAACGAGTACCACCTATGCGGCATGATATCGCACCTGGGACCGCAGCTGGCCATAGCCGATGGTGTGGCGCTGGCACACAAGTTGAGAAAGGAACAGAAGGTATCGCTGGCATTCAGCGGCGACGGCGGCACCAGCGAGGGCGACTTTCACGAGGCGCTGAATGTGGCTGCTGTGTGGGGGCTGCCGGTAATATTCATTATAGAGAATAACGGCTACGGACTCAGCACACCGAGCAGTGAGCAATTCATCTGTAAGCAGCTTGCCGATAAAGCAATTGGTTACGGAATGAAAGGCATAACGATCGACGGCAACAACATACTTGAAGTACACAATGAAATACTAAAGGCGAGGCAATACTGCATTGCCCAGCAGAAGCCGATACTTGTGGAATGTATGACCTTCAGGATGAGGGGGCACGAAGAAGCCAGTGGCGTGAAATATGTGCCGAAGGAGCTTTTTGAACAGTGGGCCAAACTGGACCCTGTAATGAATTACGAAAACTACCTAAAGAGCGAAAAGATCATTGATGATGCCCGGATAGCCGGCATACGGGAGTCAATACAAAAAGAGATTGAGGACGGGATCGCAAGAGGCTTTGCTGCGCCACATCACAAGCCGGATACTAATGAAGAGCTGGCCGATGTGTATGCTCCGGCCGTCACGCCGGTGGTACGTCCGTCGGGGGCCGGGGCAGAAAAGAAATTTATCCAGGCCATAAGCGAAGGGTTGAAGGTGTGCATGGAAAAGTATCCAAACCTTGTGCTCATGGGGCAGGATATTGCGGAGTATGGCGGTGCGTTCAAGGTCACTGAGGGATTTGTGCAGCAGTTTGGCAAGGAACGCGTGCGCAACACACCGCTTTGTGAAAGCGCTATAGTGGGCGCAGCGCTGGGCCTGTCAATAAAGGGCTTTAAGTCCATGATGGAGATGCAATTCGCTGATTTTGTTACAGTGGGCTTCAACCAGATCATCAACAACCTTGCGAAGATACATTACCGCTGGGGGCAGAATGCTGATGTGGTGATACGGATGCCCACAGGCGGCGGCGTTGGTGCAGGGCCGTTTCATTCACAGAGCAACGAAGCATGGTTTGTGCATACGCCGGGCCTCAAGGTAGTTTACCCTTCTACGCCGGAAGATGCAAAGGGCTTGCTTATTGCTGCCATTGAGGACCCGAATACAGTGATGTATTTTGAACATAAGGCGTTGTACCGCAGCATCAGCGGCAATGTGCCGGAGGGCCACTATACGATCGAGATAGGCAAGGCAAGACAGGTGCAGGAAGGGAGCGATATCAGCATTATCACCTACGGCATGGGTGTGCACTGGGCTACCGACTATGCAAACCAACACCCCGGCACGTCGTTCGATATACTTGACCTGCGCACCTTACTGCCTCTCGACCACGACTCGATCCGTGCCTCAGTGCTACGAACGGGCAAGGTGCTGCTGCTGCACGAAGACACACTGACCGGCGGTATTGGCGGCGAACTGGCTGCATGGATATCTGAGCATTGTTTTGAATCGCTGGATGCACCTGTGGTTCGCTGCGCAGGCCTTGATACTCCCATTCCTTTTGCCATAGAACTGGAACAGAACTTTATGGCCAACAGCCGACTGGACTACAGCATTCAAAAGTTGCTGTCATACTGATGGCGTTAACAAGATGTTAGGTAAGGCGTGGTTTGGCTTTTGGCGTTTTGTGCGGTACATTCGTAAATGAAATAGGGTTTGTATGGAAAAACGGTTTACATATGTCACGTTAATTGCGGGAATGTTGTTCTGCTTTTCCTGTAATAATATGCCCTCTCAAAACCATGGCCCTATCGTGCTGGGCGATTCGTCGTCTATAGTCACCGAAACAAATCCGGATAAGCTTAAGGACCTGGTAACCGAACTGGAGCCAACCATACCCCCGGCCGAAAACAAAGAAATTGCCCCGGCGACAGTGCAGAGCGTAACCCCGGAAAAGGCTCCTGACACGACCAAAAAAATAGCTGTGGCCAAGGCACCGGCACCGCTGCCTGCGAACGGTGGGTTGAATGCTGATTTCAATATAGCTTCGATGGTCATACCCAATATTACAGTAAAGCAAGCCGGCAACCCGAACCTGCAACGAGCAAACGGGGCTGTGTACACGTTAGTCAGCGGAACGATTCCGGGCAGCCAGCTGAGGGTGACGGCAAATGTAACCAAGGTGTCGCAGCGGTATCAGTCGGTGGTGGTGGTGAAAACCGATGACGGGGCGCTGCCCGTGGAAGGGCTGTCGACAACTACAGATTGGGAGGCGCTCAAAGGCGCCAACAATATATATAAATGTACCGGGCTTGAAGAGCGATCCCTTGAGGTACCCGATGCCAATAAAAACACGATACGCGTGGCTGTGCAAAAAGCAGCGCAGCGCCGGCGCATGAGCAGGAGGAAGGTACAAGAATGGGTAGAAAGCGTAAGGAATGTTCGCAGTGCAAATCAGAAACCACTGTTCGTGACGCTGAGGTCTGTGATGTGGAAGATAGACGGCAAGGATGCAAATGGGAAACTGTTCTCAAAGCAAGTGAGGGTGGATATACCGCTTTAGACAGCGAACAGACTTAGCGAGCAAATGTCGACTTGGCGACGCAGTCGCCACAAACCATCAGATCTTTTCCACCCTTCTTTCATGTCTTCCGCCTTCGAATGCTGTACTGAGAAATGTAGTCGTCATTTTGCCGGCTTCCTCAAATGGTACAAAACGCGCGGGGATGCAAAGCACATTGGCATTATTGTGCTGGCGGGCCAGTGAAGCAAGTTCCTCGGTCCAGCAGAGCGCCGCGCGAACCCCCTTATGTTTAT
>CAYNGS010000184.1:0-6021 GCA_964396625.1 uncultured Flavipsychrobacter sp. | reverse complement strand
CCGCGACAGCAGGTAGTCTCCCACCAGCACAGCTATTTTGTTCTTCCACAATGCATTTATTGAGAAAAAATTTCTACGCTTCATCGCGTCATCCACCACATCGTCGTGCACCAGCGTGGCGGTATGCAGCAATTCAATGAGCGAGGCTGCGCGGTAAGAAGTGTCATTTATCTCCCCTGCTATTTTTGCAGACAGGAAAACGAACATGGGCCGCATCTGTTTTCCTTTTCGCCTGATGATGAACTTCATGATCCGGTCAAGCAGATGATTGGTGCTCTTTACACTCTCTGAAAACTTCTTTTCAAACAGTGCCAATTCCGTGCCTATGACTTTATTTACCTGCTCCATTTATGATGCCTCGCCCGAAAAAAATGTAAAAGTCGAAATAAGAATTTTATTCACCGCAACTTTTTTTATTGGCACAATCGTTGCTGCACAATAAAATGGTAAAATAGCGGTTTATTTTATGTTGCGTTTGTTTTTTGAATAGCTCCTATATACCTTTACTAACGTATTTTTGCAGTATATAAAAATACCAAATACCAATACGGTTGCTATGATCAATAAGAAATACTTATTACTTGCCGGGTTTTCCCTGATGCTGTCTCAGCAGTTGTTTGCACAGGAAAGCCCTGCTGAAGATAACAAAAACAAGTCGGCCAATACCCCTCCACCGCCCCCCACAACATCTATGCAGTGGTCAAACAGGGATATGACCTACAGAGGCAAGAATTATGACGTATTGGACTCATCCTATTATCCGAAATTTCGCCGTAAACAGTTTCATAAATTCGTTGATCACCAGGAAATATTCCCACCTAAGCCACGCAACCGCTGGGAAGTGGGTCTGGGCGTAGGCCTTTATAACGTTATCGGAAATGTACCGACGCTTATGCCCTGGCAAAAATTCAGTGGTGGCGTAAGTGCAAGCGTCCGCAAATCATTGGGTTATATTTTCTCTCTGCGTACCCAGTTCATTTACGGGGCCGCCAAAAATATAGACCGCCAGGCAACGGTGAGTTACGATGCGCCATATACCAGGTACGGGTATGAGCCGCTATACTATGCCAACCCTCCGTCTACTTACCCCAGCGCCGTTTATCGCTCTACCCGCACAGAGGCATCGCAGTTGAGCCTTGACCTTATGTTCAATGCCTATAACATCAATTTCCACCATGCACGTAATTCAATTTCCTTCTTCGGATTTGTAGGCATGGGCGGGTTAGCTTATGTAACACGGATCAATGCGCTGGATGGCTCCTACGCTCCGTACGACTACAGCAAGATAGTTACCAACCCCGGCGACAAGCCGAAAAAGGTACTGAAGGCGCTGAAGAAAGGTATGGATAAGACCTACGAGAGTGCCGCAGACAATCCCGGAAGAACGCACCTGCGTGGCGAGACGGTGGATTTCGCACCGAGCATAGGCGCCGGCATACAATACAAACTGAATAAAGACTTCAATCTGCAGGTGGAAGAGCGCTATACTTTTCCCGCAGACCGCTACCTAGATGGTTCTCCGTTCGGCACTGCACTGGGCAATACGGTGTCTGTGGGCCGGGCCAACGAATCGATCAACTATTTCTCCATTGGGGTAAACTACAACCTGAAGAACAAGAAGAAGTCTGTGGAGCCGTTATACTGGATAAACCCGTTAGACCATGCCTACAGCGAACTTTCTTACCCGCGCCACATGATACTGCCCAACCCGGTATTGCCCGACGAGGATGGCGACGGCGTGACAGACCAGTTTGATAAATGTCCGAAAACCCCTAAGAACGTAGCGGTTGATTCGCACGGCTGCCCGCTGGATACAGACGGTGACGGCGTGCCCGATTATAAAGACAAGCAGCTTATTACACCTACAGAGTGCCAGCCGGTTGACGCCGATGGCGTAGGGAAATGCCCCTGCCCTGATGCTTGCAAGGACATGAATAATGGCGGTAAGAATGGCCCTTGCGGCAGCGTCGGCTCCGGCACACTGCTGTTCACAAACGCCACACATATCAGCACGGGCATGGAAGCGCAGCTGGCAGTGCTGGCTGCACAGATGCAGGCCAACCCCAATTGCAAGGTGGTGATACTGGGCGGCGGCAGCGGCAGCAAGATCAAGGAACAGCACTCTTGGGATCATGTGAATGCAGTTATCGATTACATGAGCGAAAAGAACAACATCAGCCGTGACCGTTTCATTTTCAAATATGGCGAAGCCGGTGATGAAAACATTGTTACTTACCGTTCTGCCAATGTGGATGAATCAGGCGCATCAAATGTGCCGCCGCCACACCCGGAAATAAAATAATGCATACGCTTATAAAAAGAGAAAGTCCTGCTTTGCGGGACTTTCTCTTTTATACGGAAGCAGTACCCATTTTGTTTGCAGGGAGTTGATGCCAGAAGCGATCAATTTCGGAAGGAGTACCCGGCAAAAAAAACGATAGGCGTTTGCCTGCTATCCGAGTTACATTGTATGCATTGTTTAAGGAGAGGCTACATTAAATACGCCACTGGTAACACTGATCGAATCAGCCACAAAGTTGAAGGTGCCTTTGAGCGCATACAGCGTATCGCTGGTAATGACAACTTTGCCCAATATGGCCCAGTGCCTGGCGGTACCGACATAGTAGGTTGCGGAGTTAACCGGCGGATTGATCTGGTAGGTATTCGGTCCGGTATAGTTATTGAGGATCAGGTTGAAGGTTGTAACGTTGGTTTTGCTCTTTTTTGTGGCTACTATCATCAGCTTTACTGTTCCGCTGTCATTGGCCGATGTTTTCACAAAATAGCCAAATGCCGAATCGGCCTGCCATTTCACACCATTGACCAACGCGGTTACGGAAACTGTGGAATCGAGATTATTATTGGGTTGCACACTGTTTCCATTGGCTGGCCCTTTTGCCTTTTTGCAGGCTGCAAACGCCAAAAACACTAACGCAGAAATAGTTATGACCCGTTTCACCTCTGATATTTGTCTTTAAATGCACGGCGCTCCAAAACAGGAATTCCATGCCCTTATACTAAGATAACGAAAAAAGACGGCATTTTCGTATGAGCCATGATGGCAACGGCGGGTAGCTATGGCTTACCTACCGTAAATAAGCCATTTGTAATGACGAGGCCGGACGCTGTATTAAAATTAAAATAACCGGTTATGGAGTTGGAAGTGATCTTTGTGATAGCTACGATTCCGCCAAGCGCAAGATCGGGCGGATTGTTGTCATGCACATAATATGCACCCGCCGAACCGGCAACGATCGATTTCACCCCGGTAAGGCCCTTATAGTTCTGTATCCACAATACGATCCTGTCGTGCGGGAAAGCAACATCAGAAGAATTTCCGGTGATATATAGCGCAGTGGAAGTATCATTCAGTTGAGAATCAACAGTTGCCGGTACCACGGTTGCCGATGTAAAAGCATAGGTGCCGATGGATGCGGTCAGGTACGGGTTTATAGTGGTCACATAAGGTGTGTTCTTGATACAGCCGCTGAATACGAGGCTGCAGCAAAATAGTATTATAACTGAAAAAATGCCTTTTTTCATTTTAAGGATATTTGCGCTAAGATAAGATTTAATAGTTCAAAAGTCAAAATCCTGCATTATATCCTTATCCACTGCTTCCTATTGAATTATTAATTATTTTTATTTAGGTTTGGTCAAACAAAAAAGCATTATGAACTGGAGACTGATCTTCGTCCTTTCCCTCTTCGGGCTGGCAATGGCTTTTGCCACGGTTTTCTGGATCCAGTCTGGCGTCGAGCCGTTTATTTGGGTGGCCATAGCTATAGTTTGCGGCTATTTTATCGCTTTATATGCCCCCGGCAGGTATTTCCTGCATGGCTTCCTGGTAAGCATGGTAAACTGCGTATGGATAACCGGCGCTCATATTATGCTGTCTGCCGCATACCTCGCGCACCACGCCAAAGAAGCTGAGCAATATGCCCAGATCAATAAGCAATCAGGCCTCGGTGTTACCCAGGCCATGCTCATATTCGGACCGATGATTGGGGTAATATCAGGCGTGCTTTTCGGGCTGTTCGCCGTCATTTGCTCCAAGGTTTTCAGAAAAGCGTGAAGATGCAGCTACTTTCTTTTTCATTCAAGGCTCAGCCCCTCCGGCTCATTGGAGTTTGCATACTGGTCGCATTATTTCACGCAGACGCGGGTCTGGCATATACGGTCAGGGGAAGACTGAAAAATCTTACGTGTTTTTACCCGAAAGTTTACCTCGCGGTTATCAATAGCATAGATGGCTTCTACTCGACGTCTTCGCAGGAGGTGATCGCCGCTGCACCTGTTGATTCAAATGGCAACTTCACTATTACCGGCAACGACCTGCCGGACGAACCCCGTTTCTTCAGGCTGTATGTGACCGACAACGAGGCTTCCAATGCGTCAATCTATGTGGGCAAAAAAAGAAACTACATTTTTCTAACCCTGGATAATAGATCTGATGTAGTCATTGACTGCGAAAACTTCTGTGTGCCGTTTTTCAGTTACACCATCGGCCATTCCTTATCAAACAGCTCGATGGCCGCTATGCAGTATCTGCTCATTTCAAATGATTCATTAATGCGCGCATCTTCAGGCGAAAGCAAAAAGATGTTTCTTGAAGGCAAGCGATATGCCAACCTGAAGCAGTTTGCCGATACATGCAAAAACCTTTTGGCCGGTTTATGGGCCGTAAAGGAAATGAACGTTGACAGCACGTTTAATAAAGATCGCAGATTCCTGGAATCGTTTACCGAAAAATTCGCAAAAGAAGCCAATGCTCCCCAATATGCGCGTCAACTGGAAGAGAACGTGAAATTACTGCAATATCAGCAGCAGGTCAACGAATTTCATGCGTCTACCGGCCTGTTTACCGTCGTTTGTGTGCTGCTTTTTTGCTCCTTACTCGCCAACATATTCCTGATGGCGCGAAGAAAACAACAGCGAACTGAAGTGGCCGGGCAAGAAATGAGCCCTGAAACCGAAAAAGAAAAAATAACAGGCCTGATCGGGAGCCTCACCATCAGGGAACGTGAAATACTAAAGATGATCCATGAGGGATTATCAAACAAAGAGATAGCTGCAAGACTGCATGTGGAGGTGAGCACAACAAAAACACACGTCAGCAGCATCTACCAGAAGACCGGGATAAAAAACCGGAAGGAAGTAGCCGGCATCGCCCGTTATCTCTGAGTCTCCACCTGCAGCAGTACTTTTCCCCGCCTTTTCTCCGCCCTATTAGCGACCTGCGGCCATTGCATTTTGCTATTGCTTTGCCGTAAAAAATCATCTGTATGAAAAAGATCAAATTTGCCTTCGCGCTCCTATTGTTATTTGCTGTTCCGTGCGTCTTCGCCCAGGACCTTTTGTTTAAGAAGGCACCCCCTTTGACCTTGAAAGCGCTGCTGCAATCGCCACAGCGAAAATTGAAAGAAAGCGACCTGATGGGCAAAGTCGTAGTGCTGGAATTCTGGGCAACATGGTGTACCCCCTGCATGGCAAATTTGCCGCATCTAAATAAACTGAATGCCGAGTTCGCCGGCAAGAAAGTGGTGTTCATATCAATAACAGACGAACCCGAGGATAAAGTGAACCTGTTCTTGCACAAAAGAAAAATGAACGGTTGGATAGGGATAGACTCAAACTTCATGACCAACAAGAGCTATGGCATAGAGGGCTGGCCGGCCACAATTGTCATTGATGCAAATGGAATGGTCGAATATGCCGGTGAACCAACTCATTTAACCGAAGAGGTGCTCAGCGGCATACTATCGGGCAGCTATGTGCCCGTGAAGCGAAAGATCAAAGAAGAAGAAGTGTTGCTGGGCGGCTGGAGCGGGGGTGACGATCCGGTTCTTACTGCACACTTTAAACAGAAATGCCTGTACCAGCATACCATACGGCCCAGCGTGATGGGAACGAGCAAGGGATACGGCTACGGACAGGGCAAGGGCAAAGTTGGTATTTCGCTGCTGGGGCAGAGTTTGCCCGAGATTATTTGTTTTACGGAGGAACTGGCCAGCCCAAAGC
>CAYNGS010000183.1:0-6028 GCA_964396625.1 uncultured Flavipsychrobacter sp. | reverse complement strand
GCAATATTTATTGGCCTGCGGTAAACTCCGCCACAGTCCTGGAGCTTGCCAACAAGCTGTATACCACACACCAGCTTTCGGCATCGGATGGCCACACCATTCAGTGCACCGTAACAAAGGGCGTCACTTACATTCCTATACCTCCCGGCACAGGGCAGAATTTCGCCAGCCTGTTCACCGTCGATCTGCCCACTACCGTTAAGAAAGGACAGGTGTTCAATATAGTGGTGCGCAGGATATCTACCCGCAAACCGAAGACTACCGGCCACGTAGATGTGCCGCAGCTTAAGGCCCGTGTCAAGGACAGTGCACCCGTCAACGAGTCTGAAATAGCTCCCAAGGCGGTCAACTGGCGTTATGTTGTCGGCACTTTTCAACTGAAGATACCGGTAACTACCAGCGCAGTGATGCTACGCCCCGAGGAAAATACACTTGCCATTATGAAGTGGCGCCTGGCGCAGATGCACCCCACCAACCGCTGGCATCCCATACTCGTGCGATACATAACCCAGATAGCCGCGAGAGTGGACGGGCTGGGCGGCAACTCAAAGCTCATACCTGCATCTCCATTGGGTTATGTGGTGGTGCGCGGCAGGGGTGGCGTGGAACATGAGCGCACGGGTGACGAGTTCACCGGCAAAGTGTCCGGCCTCATTTTCGACCACTTTGGCGACTTCGAAGGTTTTTATCTCGAAACATTCCGTGCCGAACGCCGGATATTCAGGAGCCGGCACAGGGAGATAGAAGTACTCGCCGACAGGGCATGGCGCGAGGAGATACTGATCTCCGTGTTTGTAAAACCCCACGACCCCGACGAAATAGAAGCCATCATCTACCGCAGGATAGCAAAGCCCCTGTACTAGTATCATAATACTGCACCCGATCGCCGGGGAGCCTCCGCCTGATGCGGAGGCTTTTTTTTGGATAAATTTTGTCTGAATCCGAATTTTCTGGATTTTAGGAAAAACAGGATGCACGAGTGCGAAACCTTTTTTATTTTGTTCTTAAATTATTTCTTGTGACGGTAGATGAGATTACGTTTAAAGTAAACGGATGTGCTATGAAAGTGCACAATACACTTGGCAACGGCTTCCAGGAAGTCATTTACCAGCGATGTTTAGCTATTGAACTGGAGAAAGCAAGACTGTCTTTTCAAAGAGAACCCGAGCAAACGATTTACTACGATGGGGTTGATGTCGGCACGAGAAGGGCCGATTTCGTTGTGGAAAGTCAGGTTATCGTGGAGCTAAAAGCCTTGATAAATCTGGAGGATGTACACTTAGCGCAGGCTAAAAACTATGTT
The DNA here is from genome assembly GCA_964396625.1 of uncultured Flavipsychrobacter sp. GTDB lineage: Bacteria > Bacteroidota > Bacteroidia > Chitinophagales > Chitinophagaceae > Nemorincola. The sequence goes on along the minus strand of CAYNGS010000183.1, from coordinate 4,725 downwards.
GTCGCTTACAATTTTTCTACGGGCCTGCTGATTAATTTTGGCGCGACAAGTCTGCAATTCAAAAAAATATTTAATCCGAAATTTAAAAAGTAGCTGTCGAGTCGGTATTTACAGGTTGAGGGCTCGCAAACCCTTCTTATCTTCAAATTCTAAAAGTAGCTGTTGGATAAATATCTACAAGTTTCAAAAAATAGGAAGGGAAGCTGTCTTGCCCTAAAACGGTTTAGGACTCGCAAATCCTCCTTTTCCTAAAATCATGAAAATTCTGATTCAGACAAATAATTTCTATGATGACCCGCATGCGGGTTATCATAACATCAAAAATGCACTGTCATAAAACGTTCTTTTTTTTCTTTCCCAAAGCTTAATGAACTTTACGTCGAAATACCCATTTTTGTCTGCTCACTCCGTTTTACGAAGATATAAGGCAGGAAAATTATCGGTTGCTGCCGGTTACAATCGGATCTATCTCGGCCGGTTTTAATTTTAGAAAAAAATTAAAAATGGGAAATCCCCCTGTATGTCGTAGTGTAACCAACTACCAGGATTATCATGCGGAAACATCGGGAAATGTGGGGAAATGATGAGGAAAACGAAAATAGTTTATATGAGCCACGGTAGCGCGTTTTGCTGGTTTTAATTACCGGTTTTTCTTGAAAAATAATGTTGAGTTGGGAATGGGGAAATGAAAGAATCCTGCAAAAACCGAGGGTCTTTCGAAACGCAAGTGCATGAAAATAATGTTACCTGAATGGGAAATGGATGTAACCTCGCCCGGAATAAAATCACCAACTCATAATATCAATATAACCCGACCCGCTCATCAAATCGGCACAATTGTTGCAGTTTTTTAGCTTAGGGTATTATTGTTATCTTGCGGTCTCTTTTGTTAATGATATACCAGTCTTTAAATATATTTAATTTTACATGCTTAAGATAGGAGTTTTTGGGGCTGGCCACCTGGGCAAGATCCATATGCAGCAGTGGCAGGAGGTGGAGGGAGCGAAGATGATAGGCTTTTTTGATCCCGACGATGCACAGGCTGAGATCGTAGCCGCAAAGTACCAGATACCGAGGTTTAAGCATATGGAAAGCCTCATTGAAGCTTCTGACGCTGTTGATATTGTTTCCCCCACGACATCGCACTACGAAATAGCAAAGAGCTGCCTGCTCAGCGGCAGGCATATATTTATAGAGAAGCCGCTTTCTTATACCCTTGAAGAAGGCGTGGAACTGGTGAAACTGGTGAAGGAAGCCAATGTGAAATGCCAGATAGGCCATGTGGAGCGGTATAATCCTGCATTCCTGGCGGTAGGCGAGCAGTTGCTGCATCCCATGTTCATAGAGGCGCACAGGCTGGCGCAGTTCAATCCGCGCGGCACCGACGTGTCGGTGATACTGGACCTGATGATACACGATATAGACATTGTGATGTGCCTCGTGAAGTCGCCGGTGCGGCGCATATCGGCCAGCGGTGTATGTGTGCTCAGTGAAACGGCAGACATGGCCAATGCCCGTATCGAGTTTGACAACGGCTGTGTAGCCAACCTTACATCGAGCCGCATTTCGTTGAAGAATATGCGCAAGATGCGCCTGTTTCAGCGCGATGCCTACATTGGCATCGACTTCCTTGAGAAGAAGACCGAGATCGTGAGGCTGAAGGAAGACGGACAGCCGGAGGGCGCTATGGATTTTCCGCTGGAGATGGCCAACGGCGATAAAAAGGTGATATCGGTGGAGATGCCGGAGGTGGCGCCACTTAATGCAATAAGACAGGAACTAAAGGAATTTGTGCAGGCTATTGTCCATGACCGGCCTGTACGGGTGTCGGTATATGACGGCTACCAGGCAATGGATGTGGCGCACCAGGTGCTGAAAAAGATGAGCCTGCACAATGAGTTGCACAATGTTTAACAAAATTTTACGTTAATAGAGTGGAATCGGGATTATGTTGAGTAATAATAATACACGGTTAAAATATTTAATACTTATATTTTTCATTGGTTTGTTTTCGCAGGGTTGCAACATTGTAAACTCGCACGAAACAGTGCCCACCTATGTGCATATTGACTCATTTGCATTTGCAAATAAGAATGCCGTACTTGTACATTCGCTCACACGCAGTCACCAGATCACACTGGCCTGGGTGTACTACAACAACAATCCCGTAGGCGTATTTGACCTGCCCTGCACTGTGCCCATAATGGCCACCGGAACTGGGAGGGTACAGATATTTCCCGGTGTGGCAGTGGATGGGCTCAACTCACTTACCGGCGTTTACCCGTTCTATATGCCGGATACGTCCCTGCTGCTGGTGGCAAATCCCGGCAAGGTGTATACTCATATCCCCGTTACAGACTTCTACCAGAATGTGAAGATCACACCCATATCTGACTTCAGCGCGCAAACGAACTTCGCCACGTCAGACGGTAATATCCCCATGGTGCGGGTGGACAGTGCAGGCCTGAATTTTGAGGGGCCTGTTGGGAGCATATATCTTACCAACCCCGGTGTAGACAGCTCGGAAGACAGCACAATTTTCCGGTTTACCATACCAACAGGTTCCGCATTTATCGAGTTCGATTATAAATGCAGCATACCATTTGCAGTAGGCCTGCGATCCAACCTGTCGAATGTCGTTTACTTCAAATCTTACCTCGGTGGAGCCTTCGCTACAGACCACTGGCAGAAATTTTACCTGAGCGCTGCGGACTTTGTCGCCCAGCACCAGGGCGACACCTATACTTTTTATGTAAAAGCATCGTTACCTGCGGGTCCGCCGGGCAGGGTGCTATTAGATAACGTTCAATTGGTAACCTACTAGGCGATTATGCGGCTGAGCAAGACGAAAAGGATAGCCATCAGGCAAATGATTTTGCTCGATTATATAGCTGCCGCTTTGTCCTGGTTCACGTTCTGGATGTATCGCCAGCACCTCCTCTACAAACTCGATTACTTAGACACCCTGCACCGCTTTCATACGCGCGACTATATTCATACGCTGGTGGTGATACCATTTGGCTGGCTGTTTGCCTACCTTATGTCGGGTACCTATTTCGATCTGTACCGTAAGTCGCGCCTCAACGAAATAAACCGCACGCTTATATCGTGCATACTGGGCTGTATCGTTGTGTCCATCATCGTTTTTGCAAATGACACGGGCGACTACTCGTACTTTATCAATGCCATAGGCCATTACCTGCTTATCCATACCGTGTTTGCACTGGTGTTCCGGCTTTTTATTTTATACCGGGTAAAGGTGAACCTGACAAGCGGTAAGGTGGGCTTTAATACACTGATCATCGGCGGCAACCAGCAGGCCATAAATATCTACAAGCAGGTGCTGGACAATCCGCGGGCGCTGGGCAATATTTTTCATGGCTTCATTTATTCCAACAAAGAGGCGAGCAATGGGATGAGTAAGTTTCTACCGCAACTCGGGCATATATCGCAACTGGAGGAGATCATTGACAAACACAACATAGAAGAAGTGATCGTGGCCGTGGACTCGTCAGAACATCACCTGCTGGAAAGTATTGTAACAAGGCTTTGCTACCGCCCGGTGGTGGTAAAGGTGCTACCTGATTACTACGACATTATCTCCGGCTCGGTGAAGACAAGCAATGTATACGATGCGGTGCTCATTCACATTCATCCCGACCTGATGCCCGACTGGCAGCGGGTATGGAAGCGGTCGATAGACATCCTCGTATCAGCATTTGCGCTGATCGTTTTGTCGCCATTCCTGCTCATTACCGCCATTATGGTGAAGTTTTCATCAAAAGGCCCGATCATTTATAAGCAGGACAGGGTAGGAATTTTCGGCAGACCCTTCCGGATATTTAAGTTTCGGTCCATGCATGTGAATGCCGAGGCAGAGGGCCCCGCGCTCTCCAGCGATATGGACCCGCGTATCACTAACTGGGGACGGTTTATGCGTAAATGGCGTATAGATGAGCTGCCGCAGTTTGTGAACATAATAAAGGGCGAGATGAGCCTTGTAGGCCCGCGCCCGGAGCGCAAGCACTATATAGATATTATCAGCGGCACACATGCCCATTATAAATACCTGCACAAGGTAAAGCCCGGCCTCACCTCGTGGGGCATGGTGCAATATGGCTACGCAGAGAATGTGGACGAGATGATAGAGCGCATGAAGTATGACCTCCTGTATATTGAGAACTGCTCACTGGCCCTTGATATCAAGATCATCCTGTACACCTTCATGGTCATCTTCCAGGGACGGGGAAAATAGTTAATTCGGGAATTTGACAATTCGGCAATATGAGGGAGAAGAATGTGTTACTGATTTAGGTGTTATGCTTCTGCGTTTTCATATTTCAATAAAGAAAGGGCTTCGCCAACAATGAAAAAGCTACCTGTGATGAGCAGGGCGTCGTTGCCGGACATGGTTTCCCGTGCAGCAGTTACTGCATCAGCTACCGAATCATAAGCCCTACCGTCAAGACCTGCTCTTACAGCGATCTCTTTTAGCTCGTTCGCCGGAAGCGCTCTTGGAATATTAGCATTGCAGAAATAGTAGTTTGCATCCTTCGGGAAGAGGGCTAGTGCCTCGTTTACATCTTTGTCCTTTACAAAGCCGATGACTATGTATTTGTTGTTTCCGGCAACCTGCTGAAACTGGGTCAGTACCTCTTTTAGCCCTGCCGGATTGTGGGCTACATCGCAGATTATTGCCGGTGATTCCTGTACCCAGTCCCACCG
>CAYNGS010000182.1:0-6055 GCA_964396625.1 uncultured Flavipsychrobacter sp. | reverse complement strand
TTTCATCATATTCACCCATTGCATTTGGAAGGCCTGCATTAGGATATGCGCTTACATAGCATGCGGCGATCTGCGAAAGCTCCTCTATGTGCGGGCGCATCTGCTCTGCACCCAGCGCACAATTCAGTCCTATGCTCAATGGGTTGGCATGCATCACCGATATATAGAACGCTTCCAGCGTTTGGCCGCTCAGTGTTCGCCCGGATGCATCGGTAATTGTTCCGGATATCATTACTGGCAATTTGTCATGCTTGGTATCCCTGAAGTATTTGTTGATGGCATAAATAGCCGCTTTGGCATTCAGCGTATCAAAGATCGTTTCCACCAGCAACACATCAACACCACCGTCCACCAGTCCTTTTATCTGCTCATAGTACGCATCTGCCACCTCATCAAAGGTCACCGCACGGTAACCGGGATTGTTTACATCGGGCGACAGCGATAACGTCTTGTTCATCGGGCCTATGGCTCCTGCCACAAAGCAGTCGGCATCGGGCTTGCTATTTTCTGTTTTAAATTCATTTATCGCTTCCCTTGCCAGCCTCGCCGCAGCCACGTTTACTTCGTACGAGAGCGACTGCATATCATAGTCGGCCAGCGATATGGCCTGGGAGTTGAAGGTATTTGTCTCCAGTATGTTGGCGCCGGCAGCAAGGTATTGTTTGTGTATTTCCTTGATCACTTCAGGACGGGTAAGGCATAAAAGGTCGTTGTTCCCCTTCACATCTTTATGCCAGTCTTTAAAACGCTCCCCGCGATAATCGGCTTCCTCCAGCCTGTAGCGCTGTATCATGGTGCCCATCGCGCCATCTATTATCATTATGCGCTCGTCAAGCAGTTTCCGCAGTTTCGTTTCCGTATTCATAAGTCAAAGGTATAGTAATACTAAAATATATCCCTTATGTCCATATTGGTTCTTCTTATAAATCCGGTGCACAACCGTCCCGAAAGGATTTATGCCGGTTACGTTTGCACTTAATAAATATTTAATAGTAAAATGGTTAAGCCCACCAATAAAATGTGCGCAAAAAAGAAAATAAAGTTAATTTTGCCTGCCCCGCACCGAAACCACGGTATCGTGCGGTGGGTTTCGGGTCAGCGCCCTTAGTTTTCCGGGTGTTTTTTTAATCAAATCAATAAACCAATGGCAGACAATGCTGGTTCAGGATCTAAGGGAGAAAATTCTGGAGGGCGACCTCAGCGAACTGCTGCACCACAGCAAGGATGAAGACTATCCTGCCGAGGTGGCTCGCCTGTTGAGCTCCCTGCCCACTGAGCATGCCATAAATACCTTCTTAGCATTACCGGAGAATATTGAAACCAAGATATTCTCGTTTCTCGATCACGTGCTGCAGCGTGGCGTAATGGAAGAGTTGCCGCGCCCCAAGATCTCCGTCATACTCAACAACCTCGAATCGAATGACCGTATCGCTTTCTTTGATACGCTTGATGGTATCGAGGTCACCGAGTACCTCAACCTGCTCAATGATAAGAACCGACTGGCCACCTACGACCTGCTTGGCTATCCCGAGCAAAGCGTGGCCCGCCTTATCAATACCAACTTCACTACCGTTCGCAAAGAATGGACCATAGGCCAGGCCATAGAGCACCTGCGCAGGTTCTATACAGATACCCCGTCAGCCAACGTGATCTTCGTTGTAGACAACAGCGGCAAGCTGGTCGACGACATACCTATCCGCCGGCTGGTACTCAATGAGCACAGCAAGACCATTGAAGAGATAATGGACGGCTTCTATGTGAAACTGGATATACAGGACAGCATCGAAGATGCCATACAGAAATTCAAGGAATACGACCGCGTGGCACTGCCCGTTACCAACAGCAACAACGTGGTAATGGGGGTGGTAACCATCGACGACGTGATCGATGAAGCAGAAGAAAAAGACACAAAGGAAATGCAACAGTTCGGTGGTCTTGAATCACTGGACCTGCCATACGTGAAGACAGGTTTCTTCACACTCATTCAGAAGCGTGCGGGCTGGCTCATTATCCTGTTCCTCAGCGAAATGCTCACTACCACTGCCATGGGGCATTTTGCCGATGAGCTGAACAGTCTCACCCTGCTCGCCATATTTATGCCGCTCATCATCTCCAGCGGTGGCAATAGCGGTTCACAGGCGGCGACGCTCATCATCCGCGCTATGGCGCTGAAAGAGCTTTCACCCCAAAAATGGTGGTATGTGCTCCGTCGCGAAATACTGTCGGGCCTCACTCTGGGCATTATACTCGGCGCCATCGGCTTCATTCGCATCACTGTATGGCAGAAACTGCACTGGGCAAACTATGGCGGTGAGAATGGTGAATATTGGTACCTCGTGGCCGGCACCGTGTTCGTATCGCTCATCGGTGTGGTTATGTGGGGCACCATCAGCGGATCTATGATACCCATCGTCTTAAAACGCCTCAAGCTGGACCCCGCCACATCCTCCGCGCCCTTCGTGGCCACACTGGTGGACGTTACCGGGCTGATCATCTATTTCAGCGTGGCTGCCATGATACTCAGGAGCACACTGCTGGCGCCGCACAAACAGCCTGGAGCCCCCCCGGCCAAGCCACTTCAGTCAAACGTATGGGTAGTGCCTGCAGGAGCCGGACATGCGCATCCACCCGCATATGCGTATGCAGGACAGGCCTGACCTTTACTTCGACATATTGAAAACATGCATGCGTAACATTTCGGATTAATTTCAGCATAGCAGATTAATTTTTTCCCTACCTTTGCCGTCCCAAAAATGCGGGTGTGGTGAAATTGGCAGACACGCTAGACTTAGGATCTAGTGCTTCGCGGCTTGGGGGTTCGAGTCCCTCCACCCGCACAGACGCTGTAAATCAGCATGTTACAAAGGCACATGGCACAAGCCAACCATGCTGCCGAACAAAGTACCGGGTTTTTGCAAGCAGTTTTGCAAGCGCTCGGTTTCTTTTTGGGGTAAATTGCCGTCCAGATTGATAGAGTATGCATGTGGTTTAGGGCTGTTGTTGCCTCTGCCTGCTATGCTCTTTCAATATGGATGCGCCAAGAATAAATGAGGTTGATCGGATTACTGACGCACCCGTTCGCGGCAGATTTGCTACAGCTTGACGAATCGTCTGACCTCCATACCGTTGATGCGGACAAGGTAAACACCTGCTGGGAAGGAGCTAACGTCTGTAACGAGTTTATTAGTATCGCAATGTTTATCGTAAACTGATTGCCCTTGAAGCGTATTGATACTGACACTGCTAATTGTTTTGCTAAATTCAACTGTTAACTCTGAGGTAACAGGATTGGGAAATAAAGACAAACCAGAACTTTGGATCGCTTCAACGATCGTCGTGCCTGTACCACATGTCGGATAAAACGTTATCTTACGGATTCTCTCATTGTTGTCATCGGCAATGTACACGTTTCCGCAAGAGTCAATTCCGACGCCCCAAGGATCGTGAAATTGAGCCGACGTAGCAGGTCCACCATCTCCACCGAATCCCATAGTACCTGATCCAGCAAGCAAGTGGAAAATGTTTGCAGTGTCAACTAAATATACTCTGTTGTTGTAATAGTCGGATATATATAAATTATCTTGAGAGTCAAATGAAAGTTCCTGCGGAAAAAGTGCAGCAGAAGTTGCGGGCATACCATCCCCGCTATAAGATGCGCTTCCATTACCTGCAAAAGTCGTTATGGTTCCTGTCGAGTGGTCTATCCTACGAACTCTGTAGCAGTTCCTATCAGCCACGTATAAGTTACCTTGGTGATCGCATGCGATTCCCTGTAAAGTCGTAAAAGTTGCCGCAGTTGCAGGCCCACCATCACCCCCGTACACCGAAGGGCCGCCATATCCAGCTACTGTTGTAATAATACCTGAAGTATCAACTTTGCGAATGCGGCTATTTAGAACATCCGTGATAAAGAGATTACCAGTTGGATCAATAGCAATGTGCCCGACATTATTGAGTAGCGCACCTGTGGCAGGGCCACCGTCGCCGCCGAATCCCGAAACCCCACGACCGACGATCGTACTAATAATACCTGTACTATGATCAACAGATCGTATTCGCGCTGTGCTTCCATCAGCAATAATTAGGTTACCAAATCGATCAAAAAGTATATACGCACATCCACTGCCCAGCCCATTTAGCTGCGCGTTAGTTGCAGGCCCTCCATCTCCACTGTAGCAGCAACTTCCGTTACCAGCAACAGTATGTATGATACCGTTCGTATCTACCATTCTTATCCTGTTTTGGCCAGGATTTCCTGTATAGTAATCGCCCCTTGAATCAAAAATGACAGTGCCAGGCTGGGACAACTGCGCTGTAGAAGCAGGCCCACCATCACCCAATAAGCTACAACTCCCACACCCAGCAACGGTTGAGATTATCTGTGCTTGCGAGTAGGACGAAAGAAAAACAACGACACTAACAAATAGGCGTCTCATATAGGTAGACTGTGTAGTAAAGATAGCAATTTATTATCTTCCTTAACCTATTGCCGATAGCGAAGCCACCCAGTGCGGATGGCAAGGGCGGTGGGTTCTGTGCGATAGCTGGCGCGGCTGCTGCCATCTGCCACGCACGCAATGAATGGAAATGCGGCCTTAAGATAGGTCTGAGTATGGTTAAGGCTGCATGGAGTTCATTGCTGCACGCCTGACGTCCTTACTGCGCGTAGCGCCAATAGTCAACGATACGTGCGTAGCAGTTGCAGGGTGGCATCGAACATGGTGGAGACGTTCGTGGATTATGACTGCTTTGCAATTGGATGAGTGAATGTAGTGGAATGAGCTGCAAAGCTCCGGAATGGTTGACCATTGCATAAAAGAATCAGTTCCTGTTTTTGCTTCTTGGCATTATTTTCTTGATGATCTCCTGCTCACGCCTATCGGGTGGAAGGGAGCAAGACATAATATGTAAGTCATTTAGCAAAGTAAAAATAAGCGTATGCCAGAAGGTCCGTCCATCGTTATTTTAAAGGAACAGGCAAAACCTTTCGCAAATAAAAAAGTTATTGATGTCTCCGGCAATTCAAAGATGGATATTCAAAGGGCAAAGGGCAGAAGAATAACTGAATTTCGAAGTTGGGGAAAGCACTTCCTGATCTGCTTTAGCGATTTCACTATCCGGATACATTTCATGCTGTTCGGATCATACAGGATAAACGAAAAGAAAGACGCTCCGCCACGGCTCAGCCTGAGATTTAAGAACGGAGAATTGAATTTTTACAGTTGCTCGGTAAAAATTATCGACGAGCCCTTAGATGAGATATATGACTGGTCAGAAGATATTATGTCCGGGCATTGGGATCCAAAGGCCGCTAAAAAGAAATTGAAAGAAAAGCCCGAAATGCTGGTTTGCGATGCCCTGTTGGATCAACACATTTTTTCAGGTTCCGGCAATATCATCAAAAACGAAGTGCTGTTCAGGACACGTGTACATCCATTGACACAGGTAGGCAACTTACCGGCAGGAAAGTTGAATGAACTTGTCCGCGAAACACGCAACTACGCTTTTGACTTTTTGAACTGGAAAAAGAATTTTGAGCTGAAAAAGCACTGGCTTGCACATACCAGGAAAATATGCCCCAGGTGCAACATCGCGCTGGTAAAAGAATATCCTGGACATACACACCGGAGAACTTTCTTTTGCAATAATTGTCAAAAGAAATATGAATAAAACTTTCGCCAGTGTTAAACCATTTTGTCAATGTTATACAAACAAGATGAAGCTTTTTTTTACTGTGGAACAAGCAATGTGGAATTGCCGGTTGCAAATAAATCCCATTTTCCTGTCGAATTTCAGGATAAAAGCCGCCTCCACTACTATGCCACATTGTTTAACACCGTAGAAATCAACCGGTCATTTTACAAGATACCTATGAAGCGGACAGTCGAAAAATGGGCCGCTGACGTACCGCCTGATTTTAAATTTTCCTTTAAGCTATGGAAAGGTATCACTCACGCACCGCAGCTTAGGTATGATCTGGCAGACTTACATAAATATATTGACGCCATAAGCGGAGCAGGCACAAAGATCGGTTGCCTCTTGCTACAGTTTCCGG
>CAYNGS010000181.1:3406-6063 GCA_964396625.1 uncultured Flavipsychrobacter sp. | reverse complement strand
TCGTTGATAGTACACTTTCATTATTTACATTTGCACATCACAAATTCCGGTGCGGACTTCGTTAGAAGTGTTTGATTCCGGGATCAAAAAACTCTTAAAAATAGCAGGAAATGAGTCAGAAACTTTCGCCAAACGAAGAAATAGAATCCCTCGAAAAGATCGCTCTCGAATATACAGAGCCTGATCCGGGAAGAAATGTGGACAAGAAGACCATTGCAATGACGGCAAACAAGACCATGAAATGGATAAATGGTCCGGATGTGCTGGAAATGGGTGTTGGCGACGACGAGTGGACATCGAGGATCGTTGAGAAAATAGGGCATACGCATATTGTAGACGCGTCCAAAATATTATTGGAGATACCCAAGAAAAAATACGGGAACTCGGTTACGGTTTATGATTCCCTGTTTGAGACATTTGCCCCCGATAAAAAGTTCGATACTATTGTTGCATCCTTTGTGCTGGAACATGTTGAGGATCCCGTTGCCATATTGAAAAACACGCTCAATTGGTTAAAGGATTCGGGTAGGATCATTGCCATTGTGCCACATGCAAATTCGTTGCATCGCAGGCTTGCGGTGGCTATGGGCCTTCAGCAAAAGACGTCTGACCTGGGCGCCACTGACCATAGAATGGGGCACAGGCGTGTTTATGACATTCCTTCATTTGAACATGACCTGGTAGCTGCCGGCTACGAAATAGAAGATAAACGCGGCTTTTTCATGAAGCTGGTGCCGCAGAGCCTGATGGCTAATTTCAGTGACGAATTGCTTAACGGCCTGATGGAAATGAGCGACACCATGCCGATGGAATATGCGTCGTCGATTGCGCTTATTTGCAGGAAAGCCAAGAAATAACCTCGCGGTTTTTTTTCGGGTGAGGGATAAATAAGAAAGTTATTGTCGCTTAATCATTCCAGCGACAATAACTTTCTTAGTTTATGAAGGACTATACGAATTATTCAGAATGGCGGATGGGTTCGACTACTTATTACCCAGTACCTCCACTATCTTTTTTACTGAGAACATCTCCTTGATCTCATCCATTGAGAAATTTACATGGTAGAAATCCTCCAGTTCAACGATCAGGTTCAAGTGATTTATGGAATCCCATGCGCCAAAGTCATCGCGAACGGAGTCCATATTTATTGTAACCGTCGTATCAAATGCTTTGTTGAAAATATCGTTCAGTTCATTGAGTTTAACTTCCATAATTGATTGATTTTAAAAATGTTTGTGCGGGTTGATTTTTATCGTTTGCAATAAAGCGTATTTCTTTGATCACAATGCCTTGCGACGACAGATCCGTAACTACGTGGTCGTAAAAATTATACTCGATCTTTTTTCCGAGCGCCCTGCAGCTGATGAGGTAATTTTCCATCACTGCGGTCTTGTCATCTATCTTAACCATGATCAGGCCCACTGTGCCATAGTCGCCATATTTGTCTGATACCTTCAGGGAATAGATCCTTCCACCCTCAGAGAAGGCCGCCAGCTCTGCCTCGTTATAGGCATGTTTGTTCATGTTAAACTGGTTTACCTTACCGGTCATCTGCGAAAGACGCGGATAGTCGGCTGTATCATTTAAGCGGATATCGAGGTTGATGTTTAAACTTGCTATAAACTCGTCTAGGTTGGCAAATGCCTGTTCCGAGCTCTTTCGCAGCTTTTCCAGTTCATATTGTTCTGTCTTCTCCTGGTCCGACTTAAGGATCTGCTTTTTCCGGAAGAGAAAACTATTCAGGTTGGCAAGTAATTCTGTGTAAATCCCTGTAATATGAATGCAGGCCACACCGGCCAGCAACTCTTTTATAGAATTTAATTCGAACAAGTTGTCGTCGAGAAAAATAAATGAATCGACACCAACATTAAGGTCCTTCCCTATACTTATGATGTTATTTACTTTATCTTCCCAGTTGATCCTGGTAACAATAAAGTCGCTCCAATGCAGTGGCAGGTTTTTTTTGTCGAACACCTCCTTTACGTCGGCTTCATTGTTTTTTGAGCAGAGGCAGAGGAGGAAGCCCTCTTCTTTCTTCGCTTTGAGAAACTGCTGCAGGTGGTAATAGAGTATTCCGTCGGCATTTTTATCGCATGAGATGCCCTCGATGCCATCTTCGCCAACAACCCCTTTCCAAAGCGTATTGTCGCAGTCCAGCACTATTACCTTCTTCTCTTCTGCAAAAAGGAAGGTGGCTTGGTTGACAAACTCCGTAGCTATGGCCTTAATGGCAGGTTTCGTATAGGGCATCTGATATAGATGTCCAAGGTTGTAGTTGTACATGTTCTGTACCCCGGTGGTCATGCAAACACTCAGAAAATCAAAAATGTAAATGTTGGCATGATTCAACAAGGTGCCTATCTCATCGCTATAAGCCTTTATGGTCTCATAATTGCTTCCGAATGACAGCTTTAACGGCGCGGCATTAAACGAGTGCGTGCACGCATTTGACACCACGATATTCTTGCTGAACTGGTTGCTGATAGCTGAAATGGTTTGGAGGTAAGAACGCTGCCAAGACTGATCTTTCTTATGAAATATCTGGTCTGAATGAACAAACACCAGGGCATATTTCTTTAGTTCCTCCTCGCCGAGGGTAAGCAGCTTCGATATAAGGTCTTCTTCGTAGTATGCATCGATACTTAGCCGATCGCCCG
>CAYNGS010000181.1:0-3396 GCA_964396625.1 uncultured Flavipsychrobacter sp. | reverse complement strand
ATACAACATCAGATAAGAATAGTACCGAATTCATCAGTTTTTGATTGAGATAATTACTGTATGATTGCGAATAAGCGTTAAAAATGCTTATTGCAGTCTTGAGATCAGTTTGTCTATAAAGGAATAATCAAAGTTTCTGAAAGTGGTCTTGTCCAGTTCCTGGTTGATATGAAGCATTTGCCGGGGGCCAATGATCTCTTCGCCAATATCTTTGAAACCATACTTGTAATGCTGGTTCCATACATACTTGTTTTCTTTTACAACCCTTGCATATAACTTGTCCAGGCACATTGCCTCAAAGCCAAACTGCAGAATAAGCAGTTCAGATTCTACCGATTGCAGTGGTTTTGTACACACATACCTGCCGAACTCCGCAGCATTGTGCTCCTTGTCATATATTGCTACTGTGCCGCAAAACTCACCGGTTTTTTTATCAACGATCTTAAAATAAAAATCGTCTACTTTTTTCGAATTCTTAATGGTCCAGGCCTTTTGCTGCTCAACTGTGGTTTTCTCTGTAGAGGAAAGAAACCTGTTTATCTTGGGATCATTTCTGAGGTCGCAAATAAGTTGTGCGTCATCCGGGGTAATTTCCTGCAATATTGTTGCGGTACCGACTACTGATATAAGCATATGGTTGTATGTGTAAATTTATTTTGTTATGCAGCCCCTGACGGGGATTTCAATGGCTCCGGTATTCAAAACCGCCGCGAAGTTAGCTAAATCTTTTTTACGAAAAAAATGATGAAAATGCTCGCTGAATGAGGGCTTTATCTGTGTGTATGACGGGTAATATCCGCTTACATTTAATCTAATATGAGTTAAGCAGTTCCTGGAAACTATTCTCGCACCTGTCAGACTTACCAGGAAGTCCTGCACGTCATCCGATAGCTGAAAGATTAGCGGCGCATGCTGAAGGGTGATCTCCGACTGATTCGGTAAGCACAGAAATTGGTACAATGCGATTTAATTCTATTTTTGTGCTTTATACCCTGCGAATAGTTCAATTAATTTATTGTAAAATGGATATTAAAACAAAAGATCTTATTATAAAAACATTCCGTATAGTAGGAATAGACCTGACCAGAATATCATTCAGCAAAGTGAAGCCCTTCGCTAATTACGAACCCTGGAAACTGGATACTGAATTCTTGACACTTTATCGTTCGCTCAGGGGTTTCACCCTTGTCGACATATACCGCTGCTACGAGCTTTGGACGCTTATCAACGAGGTAAAACAACTTGATGGTGATATTATTGAAGTGGGCGTATGGCGCGGCGGCACCGGCACGCTGATAGCGAAGAAAGCCTCATTGCTGGGCCTAAAGTCTACTGTGTACCTATGCGATACCTTCTCTGGCGTTGTAAAAGCAGGCGACAAAGACACGGACTATACGGGTGGGGAACACTCCGATACATCGAGCGACCTGGTAAAAAAATTACTGGAGAAAAATGGCATCAAAAATACCGAGGTCGTAACCGGCATATTTCCCGATGACAATAGGGAACTATTTAAAAATAAGAAATTCAGGTTTTGCCATATCGACGTAGACGTATATCAGTCTGCAAAGGATGTATTCAACTATGTTTTCCCCGGTATGCCGGTTGGCGCCATGGTCGTATTCGATGACTATGGCTTTAAAGCCTGCTATGGGGTCACGAAGTTTGTGGATGAGAACAGGGGTTTAGCAGACAGGATCGTTATTCATAACCTTAATGGTCATGCCATAATCGTCAAGAGATCTTAGTTGTAATACACTCATGGGATAGGGTAGCGGTTCGCCCAATGCCTTGTGTCCTTTCATTATTTTATACTTTCCTTTTGTTGCCACACTATAGCACCCATGACGGTCAAAAAACAACAATTTTAAGGAAGGTTACTATATTCGCGTAAATTTCCCTAATGAACTTACAATTCCAGGACGATTTGCTTAAAAAGATCTTTTGGTCGCTTTTAGCACTGATTTTTGTAATAATGGTCGTTTACACGCCCCAGTATGGGATCACCGGGGATGATGTGACCCAGTATACATATGGCAAAAGTGTTTGGGCGTACATCAGTTCGTTTGGCGCTGACAAGACTGCCGTTACCGGTAAGTATCTTGAAAATACACAGGCATTATACGGAGGCTTTTTTGATGGTGTCTCTGCAATGCTCATAAGTGTTTTTCATCCTAAGGATGAATTTTTGTTCCGCCATTACTGGGTGATGTTGTTCGGTTTTCTGGGCTTTGTAGCGACCGGCCTTTTTGCAAAAGAACTGGGCGGGTGGCGTACGGGTATACTGGCCGTTATTTTCCTGTTTTTCACAGCCCGTTACTTCGGTGAATCATTTAATAATCCTAAGGATATTCCTTTCGCTGCTTCCTATATTCTGGGCATGTATGCGATCGTTATCTGGCTAAAAAATATCGAGCAGCCAAAATGGAGGCATACAGTTTTAGCGGGGCTTGCCATTGCGCTTTGTATCAGTATGCGTATAGGGGGGTTATTGCTTATCGCCTACCTTGGGCTTTTTTACGCGATCATAGTATGGCAGAAGAAATTGCTTAAGGACAAGCAGTATTTGCCCAGTCTTAAGCATATTGTTGTGATGGGCCTGGTGGGTTATTTTGGTTCTATACTTTGGTGGCCCTATGCCCTGGAATCTCCGCTCACAAATCCGCTGGAGGCACTGAAGGTTATGTCCAGTTATCCGCTGGTGTTGAGAATGGTATTCGACGGGCACAGGATAGATACAACCCAGCTGCCGTGGTTCTACCTGACTAAGTGGCTTTTTATTGGGTTGCCGCTCTACTTGCTGGTCGGTTTTATCAGCGGGTCTGCCCTGATCGTTTTCATGAGCAGGAAGTTCAGATCCTCGTTCTTATGGATGTTGATCTTTGTTGCGGTATTCCCGGTTTGTTACATTATTTATAATCATTCTGTTCTTTATGACGGTATGCGGCACGCCCTTTTTGTTGTGCCGCCTATGATTATTGTTGCGGCGCTGTTCTACGTCTACGTTTTCGACAGCGTAAAAAACAAAGGGCTGCAGTATGCTGTTGTCGGCATTGTAGTTGTTCTCGTTGCGCTGCCGGCGCGATTTATGCTTGCCAACCACCCGAACGAATATGTATACTTCAATGAGCTGGAGGGCGGTATTAAAAATGCGTATGGCATTTATGAAACTGACTACTATATGAACTCTGTGAAGCAGGCCAACAACTGGCTGCTGGAGAATGAACTGAAAAAATTGCCGGCAAAAGACACAATGGTAGTAGCTACGAATTGTATTGAGCCCCTGCAGCAGTATGAGGGTATATCACCCATCCCGTTCAAGGTTATCTATAGCCGGTATTATCAAAAAGATCAGCAGAACTGGGACTACGCAATCTACTACAGCCGGTTTCTTGA
>CAYNGS010000180.1:0-6071 GCA_964396625.1 uncultured Flavipsychrobacter sp. | reverse complement strand
CAGTCCGATAGCGAGGCCTACAGCAGGGTTGGTGGTTTGTCCGCCATCCCATGCGAAGCCATAGCCACCGGTTCCGCCAGTAACGTCGTTTACAGTTGCAGTGCCATCGCTGTGATTGCCGCCATTAGCAGCATTGCACGATACGTTGGTAGCGCTAACTGTAGAATAAGTAATAGCAGTCGGTTGGTCGACATATGCTGCACTTGTGCTCTGGCAACCATTGGCATCGCTCACTGTCAGGCTGTATGATCCGATCGTGAGACCAGTAGCGTTTGCGGCCGAGGTTCCGTTGCTCCATGAGTAAGTGTACGGAGTAGCGAGGTCGGTAACCGAGCTGGTAACCTGGCCGTCGTTATGGGTGCCGTCGTTTGCGGTATTACATGATACGTTAGCGGGTGTTGTTGTCACATCCGGTAACGGATTTGCTGTGATCGTAAACGTTTTTGGTGCACCTGCGCAGCCGTTAGCTGTAGGTGTAACCGTGATCGTTCCGGAGATCGGAGCGCCGCCAGTGTTGGTAGCGACGAACGAAGGAATGTTGCCGGTATAGGCCCAGGTGGCAGAAACAGCCAGCGTTTTAACTGTGCCGTAGCAGGGATCGTTAAAGGTAGCATTATTAACAGGTATGGTTGCTGTGTTGTTTCCGAGCAGGTAGCTTTTTACAACTGACATGCTGCTGGAAGCGTCGCATCCGCCTACAACGAAAGAGCCGCATGAGCCCGCGGGAGTTCCATAGCTGGCAAATTCCACCGAAGTAAATACAGCACCGGGAGGAGCTGAGAGCGTAAGGGTTCCGTACTCGCCCGCTGTGCCGCAAACAGTGCCTGTGGCGCCGCCTGCGCCGAGGCCGATAGCGGTATTGTCATTTGCCCATGAGAATGAAGTGCCGGGAACTGTACCGGAGAAATCAATTTCGGGTTGCGTATTGCCGTTACAAACAGCCTGGTTGGCAACGGTTACATCGGGAACCGGATTAATGGCAACAGTGGCGCTGCCAAACATGGTTTTGGTGCAACCTGTTGTAACGTTTGTACCTACCACAGTATATGTGCCCGCAGCGGACTGGAACCCGAAGTTAACCGGACCACCGGTACCTGCTACAGGAGCCCCTATCGCAACACCACCGAGGTATAATTGATAGTTGACGCCAACTTCTGTATTTTCCTGGCCAACGACTGCACCTGTGCCGCCAGCACAGTAAGTACCGCCGCCTGTTACATCGAAATAAGAGAAGGGACTTGTTCCATCGCCTGTTACTGGTAATGGGTTGACGTTAACAACCACAGATGCTGTGTTGCTGCAGGTTCCGTCTGAGCCCGTAACTACGTAGGTAGTAGTTGAAGCGGGATTTGCGTTAACAGCTGAGCCAGTGGCAGCTGAGAGTCCATCGGTTGGTGACCATGAGTAAGAGGTGCCGCCTGTAGCATCTAAAGTCATAGGCGTGCCGGCGCATATAGCTACGTTTGAGCCTTCTGCGATAGCGATATTAGGTAATGGATTTACTACGAGGGTGACACTCTCCGACGGTGACGAGCAAGGTGCGCCAGTTGGGGTTAATGTGAGCGTAACCGATGAAGGAGCTGTTGAAGAAGCTGTATAGGTAGCAGTGCCGGGGGTGGCGCCATCATTATTTGCGAATGAGCCACCAGCACCGCCGTCACTCCAGATCGCCCCGGTTGCCGGAGCGCTGAATGAGCCGCCTAAAGCTGCTGTAGTGCCGCCCTGGCATATAGGGGCCACAGATGCCGTATAAACGGTATGCGGAGTAATTAATAGAGAGCCGTTGCCAACATTAAAGCCTGCTGTGTGTACTACATTGGTAGCGAGGGGGTCTGCGTAAGAAGAACCGCCGCCGCCGTCGCCATTAAGGCTGCCGCCGCCGCCACCGTAGTAGCCGCCGCCGCCGCCACCGCCGCCGCCGCCTGCTTCGCTGAAGGCTGCGCCACCGAGACCAAGTGCGCCATTCTCCCCATCATTGCCGGAAGAAATGCCGCCTATGCCTCCGGCAGACTGAGTGCCACCGGCACCACCGCTGCCTGCCAGTATCGCGACATCTGCCGCATCATTACCAATGCCAGTGCCGCCCACCAGGCCGCCACCGGCGCCGCCTGTATATCCTGCGTTGTCATATGCCTGCGTACCGCCACCGCCACCGGCTACCAAAATGCGGTTTGACAAATCTGTACCGCCGCTGCGTATATCAGTGCCGCCGCCGCCGCCGCCGGAGGCAGAACCGCCTGCCGCGCCGCCGTTATATCCACCGGCACCTGCACCTGACCCAACGGGGTCTCCTCCTTTTCCGCCAACGTAAATATTAAGCACCTGGCCGGGTACTACTGCGATGGTGGCGCTGACTTGCCCCCCCATGCCGGGCGTGCTGCCTGCCCCAGAGACCCCTTTGCCGCCTGCTGCGCCGTCGGCAACAACGTCGATGCTTGTTATGCCATCGGGCACGGTGTAAGTCTGTGCCGCGCCAGTATAACTATAAGTGAAAGAACAATCTGCTTCAAAAGAAGCGCTGATCGTATGATTGGCTCCAATAGTTGCAAAGGTCTGCGAAGAACCGGTGCCCACACTATAGCCATCTATCAGAACGTTCAGTATCCTGTAACCTGGATCGGCCGTAATAGCATACGTCTGGTTGCTGCCGGGGCATTCATTACTAATACCTGAAGGTGAAATGCTGCCATGACTCCCTGCTGATGCAGTGATCGTATAGTTTGGCACATTTATCGAATAGGTAGTGGTTAATGGGCCGCATGCAAGTGTTGCAGTGTAAGTTATTGTCGCAGTGCCACCCGATACGCCTGTTACAACACCAGTTGAAGGATCAACAGCTGCCACACCGGCGTCTGAACTGCTCCATGTTCCGCCAGTTGAGGCATCGCTCAGTGTTGTAGTTGCGCCAACACACACGGTCGATGAACCTGTGATGGGGTTGATTGAGTTAGACACAATTTGCACATTTCTTATGTACTGATCGCTATAACCGCACCCTGTGGATCCGGAAAAGCCGAAATATCCGGGGGTAGAAATAGTAAATGATCCGGACATAGAAGAAGTTGCGCTGCCATTCAGATATACAAGTATGGAACCACTGTTATAAGTAAGCTTCACGTGGTGCCAGTTGCCGTCGGTCATGTAGGACTGGCCACCAAGCGTGCCGCCTAACCGATGAGTACCATCGCCTTCGTCATATGTGTTCGCGGAGGGAAAACCGAATAATTGATCCTCGGGGTTCAAATGATCTCCGTCGTTATCCCAGGTATCCATAGTAAATACCAAGCCAGTTAACGGATTAGGTAAACCTAAGCCGCCGCCGGACACAAAATTCGTAAGTGGATCGATGAAGAAAAAAGCAATTCCGTCTGCAAACCCGCATCCGCCGGAATTATTAATCCTGTAGTCAAACTCTACGGAAAATGACTGGCAGCCGGTAACATTGAGCTGAGTGTTATAATATATATATCCTGCTTCACTCGGACCCGACGTGGTCAGCTGTATGGCGCCGTCGGGGTTATCCACACTCGCAGTGCCACCGTAAAGCCAGCCGGTTGTCACCATCGGGTTGGTGGAAGGAAGGTTAATGGATATTTGTGCGAATATCTTTCCGGAGAAAGCAATCAATAGAAGGACCAGCAAGGGAACTTTTTTAAATAACTGGAGGCGCTTAACCGTTCCGGCTAAAGAACCTCTCGGCCCGCCATTTGGCATGTTTCGGAGTCGTAATTTTTGGTTCATTGTATTGGTTTTTAATTTGAGGAATTGTTTTTTTGTTTCCGGTAAAATGATAATTGAATTTGTTTTTAATTTTATACTGTTTTTAATAAATAATAAAAGTCAATAGTACTAGATTGAATTTCATAAAACAATATTCTGATATGGGGCTTAACAATCATTAACCCCGCCTTATCTATACCTTAACATTTTTGATTCGATAATTAATGATTTATTCATATTTTATTAATAATTGAGGAAATAGTCAATGCTGAATCGCCCTCAAACCGGTTCTTTATCAGTTTATAGCGGCCGTGTTATTATTGTGTGCCGCAGAAACAATATCCTATAGTTCTTTGTTATCTTTATACCCTGAGCTATGAAAAAACTGACCGTATTCTTAACACTTGTTTTTCTGATGGTTGTGATGGGTGTAAATGCCCAGCAGGCCGACTCCCTGAAACAAAATGATGAAATAGAAAAATTAAGAAAGCAGATAGAGGCCGACAGCATCAACCAGGCCATGCTGAAGGCAGACACTTCGAAACATGCCGATGAGCATATGGAGAAAAAGATGATCACTAAGGACATCGCTTTTCTTACCGGCGAACACACGCATGGCAGGGGTTATGTGAAAAACGGGAGAGACACCGCCGAATTCTACATTCTGAAAAAATTCAAGGATTATAAACTGCAGCCGGTAGCGGCCAATGGAAAATATACCCAGGCTTATGCCTTCCCGGTAAACACTTTTCCGGGCAAAATGGAGCGGATAGTGGATGATGAGCAACTGATGGGCGGCTCGCAGTTTCTGATAGACGCTTCCAGCTCATCTTACTCGCGGAAGAACCTGCCGGTAAAGAAAATAAACCTGAGCAAGATTGCCGACCTGGCGGCCTGGCGCGAGTTGGTGTCCTCGCTGGATACCAGCCATGCCTATTATTTTGAAAATGCCGATTCGTTTTGCAGCACGGTGCTACAGATAAGGAAGAGCAAATTTCTTTCGCAGTTGCCCATGGGCTGCTACATTTTGCCAGAGGAGGGGAAACTGCAATGGACGGTGAGCCGGCAGAACTATCCCGGTACGCTGTTTTATGTGCGGGAGTCACTGCTGCCGAAAAAAATAAAGACCATAACCGTGCATGCGGACGCGGTGATGCTGCCGCACGCCCGCAGCGAGAATGTAGTGGCTTGCGTGCCCGGAGCGGTCAAAGACACCTTTATAGCCTTTACTGCGCATTACGATCACCTGGGTATGATGGGTGAAACAGCGGTCTTCCCCGGCGCAAGCGACAATGCCAGCGGCACGGCCATGCTGCTGTACCTGGCATCTTATTTTGCGGCGCATCCGCAGCACTATTCTATCCTGTTCATTGCATTTGCAGGTGAGGAAGCGACACTGAAGGGATCTGAGTTTTTTGTACAAAACCCCATGGTGCCGCTGAAAAACATAAAATTCCTGACGAACATCGATATTATGGGCGATGCCACAGGCGGGGTGACCGTGGTGAACGCAACTGAATTCCCGGCAGCCTTCGGATTGCTCAAAGACATTAATGAAAAGCAGAAATACCTGCCGGCGATCAACAGCAGGGGCACGGCAGCAAACAGCGACCACTATTATTTTACCGAAGCAGGTGTGCCTTCATTTTTTATATATTCGGTAGGGGGAAAGGGTTTTTACCACGATGTATTTGACAAAGCGAAGGAAGTGACCCTTAATAATGTGGACGGTGTGGCTAAACTGCTGATAGATTTTGTGGCTGCGCTCAATTAGCTGACATTAAATCATTTGCTATTGACTATTGGCGCGTATTTACTATTTTTGGTACTTTAAGACATAAAAATACCTGTATGAAGAAATTATTTTTACTATGCCTTGCGGGGATAATGGTGGCCGTTTCCATAGTGTCTCCGTCGTGTAAAAAAATAACCCATGATCCTAACCCTACTCCAGGTAATATAAGGCTTATGGGCTTTACAGTGACAACATCACCAACCAAAATAGTTCCTACTTTTTACCCGATGCAGACGGTAACAACTAATTACTCTTTTTATTACGATGGCAATAACAAATTATCACAGCTTTATTATTCCACAAATGACTCGAATGTGGTGAAAACCGGTAAGGGCGCTACTATCAGCACATTTACCTATGCAGGCAATACCATAAACAAAGTGACAACACTCACCGCCAGCAGCGTGGTGCTGGAGCGCGATACATTCACAGTAAATTCGGGCCTGGTAACTACCGCGAACTTTCCTTTTATGGCCTTTAGTTTTCAGTACTATGGTCAGTTGCTGCTGCACGAAAATTTCACCTACCGGGACAGCGGCACCAGTGTATCCGCGTC
>CAYNGS010000179.1:0-6097 GCA_964396625.1 uncultured Flavipsychrobacter sp. | reverse complement strand
GTTACCGGAACCCGGATAACAACCCCTTTTTTTCTTTAAGGGAGCGCAAAGATAGAGGATGATTTCTACACCTCAAAATCTTTTGTGCATTTATTCTGTAAATAATATTGAGAGGATTTCGCGGATGTTACTAATTGCACGGGCGCAGCGCGTTTTTACGTGGTGCTAAAAAACATTAGCACCGGGGGTCTTCCATGAAATATTATTTCGGGAATTACGTATTATTGTCCCCCGGCATGACAGAAATATTCTTTTTGAAAAATTGGATAGGGAATCCGTTAAAAAATGCTATTTTTGGAATGTAAATAAAAATGATGTAAATTAGTGACCGAATAGAGAAGAAGCCAACTTCTTCTCTGCGTTAGTATCGTTATTTATACCAGCATAATTTTAAACGCTTAAAAATGATAAAAATGTACAAGTCCCTCACCCTATCGTTAGTGATCCTTCTTGGATCGAGTCTGGGCAGCTACGCCCAGCTTGACACGTTTAATTACACCGGCGGCCCCGGGCCTGCAATATGGGTGGTGCCGCCCGGAGTTACTTCGGTTTTTCTTGATGTGCAAGGTGCGCAGGGCGGTATAGCCGGACCTGTGGGTGTTGTAGGCACTACAACGCCTGGCTGCGGTGGACGTGTGCAAGGCACAATAGCGGTAACGGCAGGGCAGGAATTGCTGATACGCGTGGGTGGTGCAGGTGCTAATGGAAACGGTACAGGAAACTCTGCCGGCGGCTACAATGGCGGCGGCCTTGCAACTTTATACAGTGGCCCGTATAACGCTACCGGCGGCGGTGGCGGCGGACAGTCGGATGTTAGTTATGGATCAGCGCTGGCATCGGTAACAGAAATCATTGCAGGCGGTGGCGGCGGTGCAGGTTACAACCCCATTTGCGCCCCGGCTGACCAGCCAGGCGGGAATGGCGGCGGACTTTCCGGTGCATCGGTTGTGATATCCTCCTCCTGCTCCACAGCATTGCTTTTTGGCGCAGGTTATTCAATTGTGCGCCCCAGTGGCGGAGGTACGCCTGCTGCCGGTGGAATTGGCGGATGGCTGTGTTGTTTTGGAGATGTATCCGGAACAACGGGTGGCTTTGCTTCGCTGGCAGGTGGTGGTGCGGCGCCAGGCGCGGGTGGACTCAATGTGCTTAACGGCGGAGTAGGCGGCGGCGGCGGTGCAGGTTATCGCGGCGGTGGCGGTGGATGCTGGATGGGCGGTGGCGGCGGCGCTTCATATGCCGATCCGGGAATAGCCGGTGTTGTACACACGCAGGGTTATAATGGCGCCGGTTGTACGGCTACAACGGCGGGAGGTAATGGGGTAGTGGTGCTTTGCGCGCCGGTGCCGGGCAGTATAGCCGGACCATCGTCTGTTGCAGATTGCTCCACTATTACGTTATATGACACAACTTCGTCTGCTACCGGGGTCTGGACAAGCAGTAATTCGGCAGTTGCGACAATAGACCCGACAGGAATAGTTTACCCCGCCTCGACAACGGCTTCCGGTACGACAACGATCTCTTATACTTTGAATGTTCCGGGTTGCGGTAGCGCCTATGCTTCCACGGTTGTTTCGGTAACGTCGGCACCGGGTGCTATTTCAGGTCCTACCACGCTGTGTATGGATCCAGCAGGATCGCCGGCGCCAGTGAACACAATCACTCTGACTGACGCCACTCCCGGAGGAGGATGGCTGAGTGGCAACCCTGCTGTTGCAACTGTTGGACTGATAAATGGAATTGTGCATCCTGTGGCCACCGGTCCAGTTGTAATCCAATACCAGATAAGTGGCGGTTGCGGGGTAACAACAACTATCAATGTGGTGCCCGCTACACCTGCGATTACCGGTCCGTCGCCTGCTGTGTTGTGCGTAGGTGACAGCGTAATTCTGTCTGACCCAACGTTGGGTGGAAGATGGTCGAGCTCTCTACCGATACAAGTGCCGATTGACTCACTTACCGGTAAAATCCACGGGGTGGGCGCAGCAAGCAATACAATCACTTATACAATAAGTCCAGGGTGCAAGACCACGTTCTACGTAACCGTAAACGCCAGCCCGATACCATTCTCCCCAGACTCCGGTAAGATATGTAAGGGCCGATCAATGAATATAGCGCAACCAATTCCGAATGGTATTTGGGGGTCTACGAACCCACTGGTATCGGTTGCATTCCAGATAGTGGCGCCGTTTTTGGGTGGCGATGTATTGGGTCTGTCACCAGGTAATGCATACATTACCTACACCAAGCCGGGCTGCGGAACGGACTCATTCTATATAGAGGTAGACTCTGTGCCACAACCGATAACAGGTATTACTGTGTTATGTGCCGGGACTCCAACCGCACTATTTGATGCCTCGCCAGGTGGAACCTGGTCGAGTGATAATCCGGCGATCAGTATTGGCTCGGCAACGGGCCTGGTGACAGGTACGATAATTGGGTCAACAGCGAATATCATCTATAGGATCCCAGGCGGTACAAATGGTTGTGTTGCGACGATCCCGGTAAGTGTAGACACCGGCGTTTCGCCCATTATAGGGCCGGATAGTGTTTGTACCGGTGCCTCTACCACGCTAATGGATACTTCTGTGGGTGGTACGAGCGCATTTGGCGGCATATGGACCAGTTCGGCTTTAGCCATTGCACAGGTCATAGCCACCACAGGTGTGGTGACAGGCATAACCGCCGGTACCGTTAATATTTCTTATACGGTAGGCACGGGATGCTATGCGACAAAGACATTTACGGTCTCGCCTCTTATTCCAACTACTGTCTCGGTGGCAAAATATCCGCCCACGACATTATGCTCCGGCGATTCGATAATGCTGGTTGCGACTTCTACTAATGGAGGTATAATGCCGGCATACAAATGGGATAGTTTCAGTGTGAACATTGCAGACAGTGTGGATACGATCAGGCTTCGTCCTACACACGGCGATGTGGTTTATATAACGCTGAATCCCCGGGGTGTATGTGCTGTACACGATACGGTTATCGACACGGTTCCTCTGAACGTTTACCCGATGGTGGCTGCACCGATAATCACAATAACACTTGACACGCCGCTAACCACAACCGGCGCTACGCTGGGTGAGACGTACATCTTCCACTCGAGCGTAATATATGGTGGCGTCATTCAGTCGTACCAATGGTATAAGAATGCCCTGCCGATACCCGGAGCTACGAGCTCTTACCTGTCTGTGCCCATTTACTATCCATCTACTTTCTATTGCAATGTTTCCGGCAATGCGCCGTGTGATAGTTTTGTAACATCGGATACGAGCAATCATATATCGATCGGTGCGACATTCGTGGGCGTGAACACGATGCCGCAGGGGGGTGATAACCTAACGCTATTCCCGAATCCGAATACAGGCATGTTTACTCTGTCGGGAATGATAACTAATGTTTCGGGTAAAGACATAGAACTTGAAGTGACAGATATGCTGGGCCGCATAGTTTACCGCGGTACGACAACGCCACAGAGCGGCGTTGTAAGCCAGCAAATATCGCTGAACGGACTTGCTACCGGGTCTTACCTCCTCCGTGTGAATATGGAGTCCGGTACCGAGGTATTCCGCTTCGTAGTAGCCAAGTAGCCATGCGCAAGTAAATATTCAGGCCGAACCTGTGATGGGTTCGGCCTTTTTGTTTGAACTTCTCCGCGGCCCTCGCCGAAGACCCAGGATGGATTTCGGGAGGAGAGAGGAGATGTTGTGTGATGATCAAAACAAGGGGAACTTTGAAGGAGCGTGAGGTGTTGTGAAGGAATGTGCGCTGCTGCTAAACAGAGAAGGCGTCCGTTAAGACGCCTTCCGCAATTATTATCTTAAATGCCCTTAGTTATAGGCGAGCTGTTTTTCTTTTTTGCGTTTTACCTGAGTCACCAATGAATTGAAGGCCAGATCGAAAGATTCTTCAAAAGTCTTGCTCTGATGTTTTACAAAATAGGAGTGTCGCGGTACGTGTACCTTTATTTCGGCAATCTTGTCGCGCACCTGGTGCGACATGTTGTCCAGTTTTAAATAAACCTCAGCCCCAATGATCTTGTCATGAAAGGTTTTCAGCTTTTCGATCTTGGCATTGACATGCTCTAGCAGTTTGCTGTCTGCGTCGAAATGCACTGTCTGGATTTGCACATTCATAGTATTACTATTTAATGCCCGCCGGGATAAACACCGGGCGAACGTGGTTAAAAAATATCACCCCCTCGGGTGATTTTGTTTATGAATCTCTTTCAACTTATCAATGTTATTATGTGTGTATATCTGGGTTGCTGCGAGGCTGCTATGGCCCAGCAGATCTTTTATTGCCTGAATGTTAGCGCCATTGTTCATAAGGTGTGTGGCAAAAGTATGGCGGAGGACGTGCGGGCTTTTCTTTTGTAAAGTGGTTGTGGCGCCGAGGTATTTTGTAACAATGCGATAAATATAGACGGCATAAAGCGGTGTTCCTTTTTCTGAGTTAAGGAGGTATTCGTCGTTATATTGTTCCAGCTTGTGTTTTTCGGCAATGTATTCTCTCAATGTATCAAGGAGTACGGCACTAAGCGGCACCAGCCGCTCCTTATTGCCCTTGCCCAATATCCTGACCTGGTTGAGGCTCCATTCAATATCTTTTTCCTTGAGCTGCTGCAGCTCGTTGCGGCGCATGCCGGTATTGTACAGCAACTCACATATAAGGCGGTCGGTGAAGCCCTTAAAACCTTCGTCGAATTGAACTTCTTCCAGTAAATATTGTGATTCGGATTCCTTTAAGTAAACAGGCAACCGTTCAGGCAGCCGCTGGGCATGTAACTGGCGGACAGGGTTCTTATCCACTATGCCTAACCGCAACATGTACTTGTAGTAAGAGTTGAGACTCGATATTTTCCGGTTTATAGTGCGGGCGGTTTGTTTTTCCGTCTTCATGCCGGCCAGCCATCCCCTGATATGAAAGTGTGTGATGACCTTTAATTCGTTCAGACCAAATTCTTTTAAAAGATAATCGCGGAATTGTTCGAGGTCTTTTTGGTAAGCTGTTAATGTATGAGGAGAGTATCTTTTCTCAAATCGTAGGTATTGGATAAAATCTGTCAGCCTTTCGTCGAACATAGTAAAACCCGCTAATGTAAATTTACGAAATTACAATAGCGGGTACAAATATGTTTTATTAAATATCTGCTGCTTAATTAAGCGTCCAGTTCACCGTTTGCCATCTGCTGCTTGTAAACGGCTTTCAGTATTTCTGTGCGGCGCCTGATAGATGGCTTTGTGAACGACTGGCGGTCGCGGAGCTGATTAAGAATACGTGATTTTTCGTATTTCTTCTTGTACTTCTTGAGCGCCTTGTCGATGTTTTCGCAATCTTTTGAATCTATAATGAGCATATTGTATACCCCCTTTTGGTCTTTGGGGAGTGCAAAGGTAATGATTAATGTTATTTGAACAAATTTTTTATCTCCCATTTTTTGCATTGCTGCCGAGGGAGCAGGAACGCAAGTCCAGGGCTTGCGGTATTATCAGTATAGTTGCATCCGGCCCGGTTTTTTTGGCCGGATGCAACTGCTGATGACTTTTTATTGTTCGATGACGATATGTAAGATCCTGGTTTGTATGTCGTCAGTGATGCTGAGTGTGTACATACCGTTTGCCAGGGTATTGCTGAGTTGTATACGCTGATCGATCTTACCGCCTGGCGCTGTGATATGGTCGCTGTATACGACCTGTCCGAGCATGTCGGTGATCTGCAGTGCCAGCTGCTGATCCGTGCTGGCGTCCAGGGTTCCCCTGATGGTGAAGGCCCCGTTGCTGGGGTTGGGCACCACGGTGATAGCGGCATCGCCGGAGATGGTTTTAACTCCTACATTGCTGACACTCATGATCACCCTTGCGGAAGCGTCGGGATCGCACATGCCGCCGCTGGACACCACGCAGCTTACTACATCATTGTTGTTGAACGCGGAGGTGAACACAGCTGTTGTGGCCCCCGGCTGCGCTATGCTGTTGACAAACCACTGGTATGAGGGCGACGAGCCTGCATTCACGGGCGTGGCGGTCAGGGTCACGTTCTGTCCCGGCCTTACATTGAGACCCGGGCTGGCGCTGATGGTCACCGAAGG
>CAYNGS010000178.1:0-6104 GCA_964396625.1 uncultured Flavipsychrobacter sp. | reverse complement strand
ATAGTTATGAGTATGAGCCTGCCTAAAAAATCCTCGGGAAAGAACAGGTAAACAAAAAGGACGAACAGAAAACTCAGCAGAAAACCATCATATTTGTTGATTACCGGCCTGGAACCGAAGCGCAGCATCGAAACGAGGAATAGAAGCAACACAGCGATCCCCGCAATGAAAGCAAAAGGCACCTCAGTATGTGTAACATTAACGAGGTATTTATATTGTGCCAGTTCAACTAACCTATATAGATGAGGACTTAACTGCAACTGAAGCCCGCCCTCCTTCTGCGTGAACCACTGCATCAGTATGACGAAGGGCGCCAGCATAAGGCAGAGCCACAAAATGTTCTTTAAAAAGAAACCGGAGTGTCCACGCTCTGCCTGTCCGTTTGCGACGGCGTAAGAGACGACTAACGCTGCGCAGGTGAAGGCGGCGAAACCAAACGCCAGCAGATGAGTAAAAAAAATGAGCAGCATAAAAAGGAAAAACAACAACGCATTACCAATGTTTCTCTTATCCAAAAAACGAAGCCAGCTCCATACCACCCAAAAGTAAAATGCCACACTAAACGAAAAATTGTAAAAGCCCTTGGACATTGTATGCGGAAATACGAACAGCAGAACCAAAAGAGGCAGATAGGTAGCATTCGGCCTGATCTTTTTTATCAGCAGGTAAAAACCGACGATGTATAGAATAACATAACAGCTCAGAAATATCTTCTCTGCCAGCACGCCATTAACAGCAAACAGCAGGATGGCGAGCACGAAGGTAGAAAGCCAATTAGGATTGGGCTGATATGCCAGCGTATAAAACCGATCGTAGAAAGCCACATTTTTTCCGACCCACAGATCATGAAGTACCTGCGCATTATACAAGTGACAGGGGCCATCGCCGGTAACGAAAAAATGCGGCAACCAGATATAAGATAAACACAAGGCGAAACCAACCAGCAATAAATAAGCCGTAATTTTTTTCATCTGAATAAGATCAAACTCCTTGTTTACCGCTAAAATAGCTATTGCGCAAATATAAACCTAAGCGTCACCCCGGCCCTGGTGGTAGTGGTTGGGTAGGAGTTTGATACATAGGGGATCGTTTGCTGCCTGTCGTAGAAGAAATGCAGCGTCAGTTTCTGCGTCACGGAATAATCGACGGTCGGCGATATCCTGATCACCTTCTGTCCACGCGATGTGATACTGATATTATTTGACAGGAAAGTGTTCGTCGACCTGTCATCACGCAAACCGATGTCTAATTTTGCGATCAGCTCATTCTTGAGTTTCTGGAAACCGAATATTTTGAACGGCAATCGTATTCCCTTTTTACGGTAGCCAAAGCCCACTACGTATTCTGTGCTTTGGTTTTCACTGATCTGGTAGTCGATAAGACTAAGGCTCTCCATTTTCGACTTGCGCAACTGGAATGTTGTGGTTAAATGGTTTTTGAAACTCGCATCGAACCCAAATAGCGGATTGAACGCCTGCGATATTGTCACATTAGGCACTTGGAAAAACGGTACATAGTTGTGTGAGTTGGAATCAATGAATGATGGGAAGCCCAGCCCGTAGAGATCATTAAAAAGCAGGTTTGAGCTGAATCCATTCATTGATAACGTGCCAGTATAGGCATGGTTTACCACAAAACTTGAAAACATGGACGAGAACAGCGGCAGCTTGCTGAGTCCGTTGTAGGTTACCTTCCAGTTGGGCAGTGGCGTATAATATTTGAAAGGGTTGTCTTCAATGCTCGTGTGGTTATAATCTATCAGCGGCTCGGTGTGCGCGTCCTTTCCTGAGTAGGCGGCAATGAACGACGGAATAAGCACGTCCTGCGAGAACTGGGTATATCCTTTCTGATAGGCAGGAGTTGTCGGGTCGGGCAAACCATTGGTGTATGGGTTACTTTCGCCGAGACGTTTGGAGATGATCACCCCATTTGTCAGGAACTTGTTATAAATTGTCGACCCCACCCCGGTATTGTTGAACATACTCGGCAGCGCCATATACGTGACGTTGAACGATCCGTTTTCGTAAGGATTGAAATGATGAAAATCAGGTGCGTTAGGACTTCCGTTCGGGTTACCCGTTGTGTCGGCATATAGTTCGCTGTGCGACTTGCTGAATGACTGCGTAAGGTTCAGGTCTACCCTCAGATCCTTGAATGGCTGCACAGCGGCTGTGGCGCTCAGGTTCCGGGAATAAGTTTGTTGGAATTCCGCATTGAAGAGGGAGTCCCGCGTCAGTCGCCCGGCTGCTGCCTGGCTGGCAAGCCACGCCGCGCTGGGCTGGTAACCGTACACAAAATTATATCCCGGCGCATTCGAGTAGGTGTTTATCCCCATAAACCGCGTACTGTCCATCCAGCCCGGCAATATGGTGCCCTCGGTCTGGGTGTAATTCAACGTGACCCGGTTTACCATGGTCAGAAGATGCCCCAACACCTCTTCCGTGGGCGTCAGCTCAGGTGGCTTGCTGCGCCTGAGCTTTCGCGCGGCCTTTTTGGCAGCCTTCTTCTTCGCCTTTTCTGCTGCGGCTTTAGCCCTGTCCTGCTCTTTGAGTACCTGCACCAGTGAATCGAGCTGATCATCAGTCATGCCCGCAGTATTGATGTTCTGAAGCAACGGGTTGCTATTCTTACCACCTCCGCCTCCCGATTTACCACCTCCACCTTTCTCGTTGTCGGGCGGGGTAGGTGGCTTGCCACCGTTTGCAGCCTTGTCTGTATCGTTCTTACCGCCGCCATTATGACTGCCACCATTATCGGCCTTGCCATTATCGCCACCGCCGGCCGATTGGGTCTGTTCCATACTCTTACCGGGGCCGCCTCCGGGCTTACGAAGGTCCTTCACACTTTTTTTATCATCGCCACCCTTCCCACCTACAGCGCTGCCACCTTTCTGCTTTGGTTTTACTTGTTTCGAGTTTAAAGCTTTCAGCCATCGCCACTTATTGTATAGCTGAGTCATGTTAAGTTCCCCGGCCACCGTTTTGGTTTGCGTATTGCCGATAGTGTTGCCCAGATCATAGGCAACGGGAGCAGCTCCGGTCCACGAGTAGTTGGCCGAATACGCAAGACGAACACTTATCCAGTCGGTGAGCGGCAGCTTTGATAAAGGCACATTGTAAGCGCTGTTGAAAGTTTGCGCATACGAGGTCGTTCGTCCGAATTTTGATAACCGCTTCCACAGCGTATCTTTCTTCGACCTGGTGTTGATCAGGCCATGCGGCTCGTCGATACTGGCAATATTGGTTGCCGAGTAATCGAAAGACAAAGACCTTGTCAACTCCCATCGCAGCGTATAGACACGGGTCCAGGTGAAGTTCTTATAAAATGTGGATGGTATCTGGTAGCCGCTGCCGTCGTCGATATTACGCACCTGCGTCTCTTCATTTATACGTAGCAGGTCGTTACGCATAGAGACAGTGGATGGTAATGGATTGAAGTTGAAATCACGTACCAGCGCAAGCCATCTCGACCGCGATCGGACCAACCCACGGAACGGCTCTATTGGCTTTGATTTGATACTGTACACATAACCGACCCCAAACTTCTGAGTTTTCAGGTTATCCATCGCTATTGTCGGATTATGCTTTAGCTGGTCGTTGTAAGAGTATGTAAAATCAAAGTTCTTGATGCTCCATGGCATGCGTATTTTTTTGGCCGGGGCAGCGGTATTTCCCTGGATGCGCACGTTGGTAAAGTTGAAGCTCTTTATCGATGTCACGTCCTGTGTGACTTTTTTTATCGAATCACGGGCCGCAGCATTTCTCGCCCTGCTCAGTTCATCATTAAGCAGCACGTCCTGGTTGTTAGGGTCATACTTGGGTGTGCTTACGCTCTGCGTGTAGCCGGCAAAGAAAGGGAGCTGCACACCCCAGCTGCGCGGCATCAGCTTGCCGAGGTTCAGGTTTGTCGATGTATTGTATTGGTAGTAATTGTCCTGCGACCGCTGCTGTATTTTCTGATCAATATTTCCATAGCCTGCATTGTGGTAGCTCCCTGAGACATTCAAATTCCCAAGATCGGCAAGCTGAATAGCGACCTTGCCTGCAGCAGCATATCCGGGATTGTCATTTATACCTGCCATGCGCAGTTCGTCGAACCATACTTCAGAACACTTCGGCAAGCCATCGTCGCCGGGTGTCTGGTTTGTCTTCTTCGGATTGAGCACACCGAGCATTATATTTTTAGCCCCCCCTATATTCGGATTACCGATTACGACGATGGTGTTTCCCTTGGAATCCTTTGTGTAAAAAGGCTCATAAGTGGGTATACCCTGATCGTCACGCGCCTTTTTTGCATTTACCAGGTCCTGCAGCACAATGTCCATTTCGTTCGATGCGGGCCATATTAATTCAGGCGCGTTCGCTGATCCTGAAACTACATTGGGCAGAGTTATCGCCAGTGGCATCCGGTATTCATAGTAGTTGTTGGTGAAGTCACTGCCTATGCGAATGAAGGCGTCTACGTCCGCGTCCCGGGTTATAGGCTGACCCACAATGGATTCAGCGTGCATGAACATGCGCAAGAACGTATATTGGCGCATATCAACGTCTACTTCTTTGAATACGGCCCTCGCATCACCATCTTGCAGGGCACAACTTTTCAGCGAGATCGACTGTTCGTTCAGTTGAATATTCTGCCCCTGCGATACCGTGGTTAGCTGCCGCTGAACCCCCGGAGGTATTACATACGGTATAGGCAATCGCTGTCCGTTTTCCTCTATGCTCACCGATGCAACCGTAAAGTCTGTTAGTCCCTGGTTTTGCTGCGGAAGTTGCTCGCCGGGCGTATTCAGCGAATAGTTGTAAGTGCGCCACTGGTTGCGCCCGAGCTCGAGGGTGGCGAAACGAAGGATAACACTATCCGACCATCCACTCAGGAACATGCGCATAAACCTGATAGACCTGAAGTCAGAAATGCCGCCGATCTTGTGATCGTAGTTCAACACGGGTATTTTGAACTGGTACCAGGTTTCGTTCTCTTGTTTTCCGTTTGGCAGTGTCACCAGGCTGACCTGTGTGTTTATAAGATAGTTGGTGCCCACATGCAAATTATTCGGCGACAGGTCCACACGATACTGGAAGTAGCTTTCGCCTTCGTTAAGCGTGTTGTCCCTGTTTATATCTTCCGATTCCGGTATCGTGGTTTCTGAGGTCGAGTACGCTGAATTGGGGTCGGTAATAGGTGAGTTGCCCTGAGGGTTGTTGTATCTTTTGTAGCGTCCGAGTACACCCAGGCCATTGCCGTTATTTATGGCGTCATAATCTGCCCCCCGGTAAAAATGATAGTCGTCGCTGGAAGGATCTGATGAAACCAACTGGTAGGCCGGATTGCCTGCACCCAATTTCTGCCGCAATTGTGTCAGAAATCCGGCGAACTTACGCTGTTCATCCAACGGCAATGTAGTGGAGGAATCAGGTAACCCATCATAACCCACATCCTGCAGCGCACGTGCCGCATTGTCATTATCGAACGCACGGGTAATCTGCTGTTCAAATTTCGGCACATATCCCCATCCGGTCGTGTCCAGTTTTGTTGCGTCGAACGGAGAAGGTATCCCGTTCTCAAAGAACATCCTTGAGTCCTTGAGGATATCTTCCGATACATCGCCCAGGTTAAAATACAAAGACCCGCCTGTCGAATTTGGATTGTTGATAAAGGGATCCATCACCCAAAACTGGATGTATTCTATATTCGATGCTTCAAAGTCGGTATTGTCAATAGGTCTCGTGATACCACCCCACCTGCCCGCGGGATTTAAAAGCTGCCCTGTAGCTGCATCAATGTTCGAGGCGTCGAAGTTATAAGGCCCTCTCTCCTTGGGGTAAAATCCAAGGTCGAAGGTACTCAGCGCATTCAGCAATGCTGCCGTCTGAAGGTTTGGGAATACATCCTGCTGCGACACCATCCTGATATAATGCTGGTTCGGATCTTTAAGCACATAATTGGGAGCACTGGTACCGGGATCCACCAGCGAGGGCTCAATAGTGTACCATGCCAGTCGTGCGCGGTTGATACCGTATTTTAGTTCGTCGTCCAGGGCCGACTCAGGAAACAGCGTCTGACCAAGTTTGTTTACCGCGCCAAAAGGGGTTGACGACATAGAC
>CAYNGS010000177.1:0-6153 GCA_964396625.1 uncultured Flavipsychrobacter sp. | reverse complement strand
CAGCCGAATACGCTCAATTGCTGGATTGTGTCTGATAACCTGAGAAAAGGAGCCGCTACCAATGCCGTGCAAATAGCGAAATACCTGCACAACCAGGGTTGGATTTAGAGGTAAGTTAAAAGTTGAAAGTCAAAACCTGAAAGTTGGCTTTGCTTACCGGGCACCGGGGATCGTCTAAGATTTCAGCTTGGCTTTATCGCTTTTGATCTTGTCGGATACTGCCTCGAGCGCTCGGTAAAATTCGTCACCGTATTTGCGGGTAATGGCCTCCTTGAGGAAAACATAGACGGGCACCTTTAATTGCTTGCCGAGTTTACAAGCCGGTTTGCAAAGTGTAGGGCGCGGATCATAGTTTACTGCTTCGTAGCCGGGATACGCTGTAACGCGGATGGGGAACAGATGACATGAAATTGGTTTCCGGAAGTCTACTTTCCCTTCTTTCCAGGCTTTTTCTATGCCACATTTCACAATGCCCAATTCATCGGTAATGCCATACACACAAATGCCGCCATTTACCGTTGGCGTTACGTAACCATATTCGTTGTCGGTGGTGTGGGTGCCTTGCTTCTCGATTTCAGCTATATACTCAGGGCTGAGTGATGATTTGATTTTGGGATAAATGCGGGCAATGATCTTTGTTTCTTCTTCAGTGAGCGGCGCGCCGCAATCTCCGTCCACACAGCAACCACCCTTACATTTGTCGAGGTCGCAAACAAAATGCTCTTCAACTATCGAGTCGCTGAGCAGTACATTATCTATAGCTATCATCGTGGTCTACATATTGAGGTAATTCATCAGCAGGTTGTACTTGCCGGTAATGTCTTCCTTGTTGCTCTCTTCACCAAATACCTCTTTCACATGGTAACTATGTCTTTCGAAAGAAGAGACTACAGCTTCAAGGGCGGAACGGTTCAGCTTCAGCGTCACTTCCATCAGCCCATGTTCACTTGTATGCACCTGCACGTCCAGGATTGTGACATCTTCGTTTTCGCAGATACGCGCTATCTCATAGAGTGTGTAGTTGCGCGGCGCTATCTCCAGTACAATGATGCCGCCCGGGGAATCGATACCGCTGTTCTCTACCAGGTATTTCAACAGCCCGTCCTTGGTGATGCAGCCGATGTATTTTTGTTCATTGTCAATTACGGGCAGGATCGATAAATTCATCTGATGCATGACCCGCATGCCTTCATACGGGTGAGCCGAAGCAGGTATTGCCGGTTTAAAATTGGAAAGCTCCGCTTCTGAAAGTGGTGTTTCGGGGTCCTTCCATTCCATTATATCCGCTTCCTGCACCAGTGTGATATAGTTGTCGTCGGCAACGACCGGGAGCTGGGTAAATTTGTTCTCTTCCATAAGGTCCAATGCCTTATTACCGGTATCTTCAGGTTTTAGGGTAGGGACTTCGTGAGATATTATGCTTTCTAAGGTCATCTTGTTAATCCTCTCTGTAATGTTTAGTACAAAACGCGTACCAAATTATAGTTAGTATGTGTGTCAGCAAAAATGGCAATCGTTTTACAATTACATTGCTTTGTGCTTTTCCAGGAACTCGGACAGTATGGTGTTAAACTCAGCTGGGACCTCCATCATGGGTGCATGACCACATTTATCGATCCAGTGCAGTTCCGAATTTGGCAATAATTTATGAAATTCTTCGGCTACCATGGGCGGAGTGATGGTGTCGTTCTTCCCCCATATCAGGCAAACGGGCAGCTTTATCTGCTGGAGCTCATCGCCCAGGTTGTGGCGGATAGCCGATCTTGCCAGCGCTATTATCTTCAGCGCCTTCAGCCGGTTATTAACTATACTGAACACCTCGTCTACCAATTCCTTGGTGGCCACCTTCGGATCGTAAAAAGTAAGCTCGGTTTTCTTGTGCACATAGTTGTAATCGCCGCGCTTCGGATAGGTTTCCCCCATGCCGTTCTCGAACAGGCCGGAGCTACCGGTGAGCGTTACTGTGCGTACAATATCAAGATGCTTTAGTGTATAAACAAGCCCAATGTGACCGCCAAGCGAATTGCCGAGGAGGTGCACATTCTTTAATTTTTCATGCTCCATGAACTTCGCCACAAACCGGGCAAGACCAGATACGCTGGTTTCAATAAGCGTAAGGTCATAAAGCGGCAGCAACGGTATGATGACCCTGTGTGTTTGTTTGAAATGATCGACCAGGTCTTTGAAATTGCTCAACGCCCCAAACAGGCCATGCAAAAGCACTAATGGCTCCCCTTTCCCCTCTTCAACGTATTTAAATTTACCTGAATGTCTTATTTCGTAATCCATCAACTCTGTTATAGTAACGACGCTAAAATACTATTGTTTAGCTTAAAAATGCAAACTTACCACACTTTGGGCTGTTTAAATTTACCTTTTTATAACAGTAATACAGAGACGTTTACGTCTTTATTCCTTCATATTTAGGTTAACTTTGCATGCCATTATCACTAAGTTTTTGAAATTCAGACGTCGCTTTCCCGGATTTTTGAACCTATGCTCCAGCAATACTGCACTTCACTGACCGAATATAAGCGCCTGCCGACAAAGGAGGTGAAGATCGGGAACCTGCTATTGGGTAACGGCCACCCGATACGGATACAAACCATGACCACGACCGACACGATGGACACGGCCGCGACCGTGGCGCAAACCATCCGCTGTATAGAGGCCGGGGCCGAACTGGTACGCATCACTGCCCCGAGTCGGAACGAAGCCGAGAACCTGCTGAACATAAAAAATGAACTGCACGCGCGCGGCTACTTTACCCCGCTTGTGGCCGACATACACTTTACCCCAAATGCGGCAGAGATCGCTGCCCGTATTGTAGAAAAGGTGCGTGTGAACCCCGGCAACTATGTCGACAAAAAGAAATTTGATCTTATAGAATATACCGATGCGGAATACCTGGCCGAGGTAGACCGGATCAGGGACCGTTTTACACCCCTTGTGCGCATATGCCGGGAGTATGGTACTGCTATGCGCATAGGTACCAACCATGGGTCGCTGAGCGACCGAATTATGAGCCGTTATGGCGACACACCGATAGGCATGGTGGAGAGCGCCATGGAGTTTCTGCGCATTGCCCGGGATGAAAGTTATCACCAGGTGGTGCTCAGCATGAAGTCCAGCAATCCGCTGGTGATGGTGCAGGCATACAGGCTATTGGTGCAAAAGATGGACGAAGAGTTTGGAGAATGCTATCCTTTGCACCTCGGTGTCACTGAAGCCGGCGACGGCGAAGATGGTCGCATAAAGAGCGCCATCGGTATCGGCTCTCTGCTTGAAGACGGTATTGGAGATACCATCAGGGTGTCGCTTACCGAGGATCCCGAATTTGAGATACCGGTGTGCCGCGACATTGTTAGGCGATACACGCACCGGACGGGGCATGCCAAGATCGCGGAATTCCCACCCTCCACTGACGCAGCGCCAGCGCTCCCTTATAACCCTTTTTCTTACAGGCGGCGCGACACGACGGCTGTTCAGAACACCGGAGCTCATGCCGTGCCGGTGGTAGTTGCAGACTTTGGTAAGGAAGCGGCGCTTACTGCTGGCAGTCTTGAACCGATTGGCTACAACTACAATGCCAGGACAGACAAATGGAGCATAAGCGACGGAGCAGCTGACTATGTATATACCGCTGATAAGACGTTCGACATTGCACTCCCAGGCACGCTACAGGTCATCTGCAACTACAATACCTGGCAGCACGCGGAGGATAAAACAAAGTATCACCCGCTGATACAGCAACAGGACTATACCGGCACGGAACTGCTAATGGACCAACTGCACTTTGTAGCAATTGATGCCAACGCAGTGCAGGATGGTGTTGTTGATAAAGTAAAATTTTACCCCAATTCTGTGCTGGTGGTATATACTACCAATGTACATGCCATGGCTTCCATACGCCGCTTCCTGATAGAGCTGATGAACCAGGGAATAAAATGCCCGGTGATACTGAGAACAGAAAGCAACGACAGCACGGTGGACGAGCAACTGATACACTACGCCACAGAAACCGGGGGTTTATTCCTTGATGGCTTTGGCGATGGCATATGGCTGGTAAACAGCAACAGCAACCTGCAAAACAGCAAGGTGAGCGGCCGCACTTACCTTGAAGTAAAGAGTAATGAACAGTTTCTGAACAACACCTGTTTTTCGATACTGCAGGCTACACGCACACGCATCAGTAAAACGGAATACATCAGTTGCCCAAGCTGCGGCCGCACCCTCTTTGACCTGCAGGAGACGACTGCGAGGATAAGGGCTGCCACCAACCACCTGAAGGGCGTGAAGATCGCCATTATGGGCTGCATCGTAAACGGCCCCGGCGAAATGGCCGATGCCGACTTTGGTTATGTAGGCAGCGGCCC
The DNA here is from genome assembly GCA_964396625.1 of uncultured Flavipsychrobacter sp. Classification (GTDB taxonomy): domain Bacteria; phylum Bacteroidota; class Bacteroidia; order Chitinophagales; family Chitinophagaceae; genus Nemorincola. Next base: position 1,777 of record CAYNGS010000177.1, on the reverse strand, counting down.
CGGCAAGATCACACTTTACAAGGGAAAGGATGTGATGAAAAAAAATGTGCCCAGTGATATAGCCGTTGATGAGCTGATACAACTGCTGAAAGAGAATGAAGCCTGGGTAGACGGTTAAGGTAAAAGTAAAAAGTTAAAAGTGCTTTTGTGCATCGTCTCAGGTTTCCTATTTCCCCATTTTTTTATAATTTTTTTTCCGAGTAGTAGAATATTTAACTATCTGATAATCAATTTGTTAATTAAATTCAATTTCCCCATTATTTCCCCATATTTTCCCGGGTTTGCAGACCCATTTTCAGCGATGAATGATTGGCGAACGCGTGTTGTTGGTGTCATTTCTTTTTGAGTTTTGTTACTGATTTGTGAGCACTGGCCCTTCGCGTTTGGTAGAGGATAGGGCAAGTACAGTCAGTTTTTTTGCTTTTTGGCTCAAAGGTCGGACGGTTTTACGGAAGAAAAAAAGTCGGTTTTTGTCGTAGTACTGTTTTGGTATTATCATAAGACGGTGACGCGTTGTGATAAAAAATTGTTTGCAGCGTGGGCGTGGGGTTGAGCGGAGTATGTATCGTTGTGCCATGTGTTTGACATGGTATATAGTATACAAAATTACAGTTCACGAGCTCATAGATTTAGGTGTCATACATAGTTCAACAAGGCAATCGGTTGTTCAAGTTCTTAAAGGAATAAAGTAAGGGTACTTACTGATTGTTTGATCAGGCACTATATTTTACCTTTACCCAAACTAATGTTATTAAAACCGAAAGGGTAATAGGACTGGACTTTGTGCGTGCAACGGCGATTCTGTCTGTGGTTTTTGCGCATTCTTTGTGTTTTTTGTCGCGGCTGGGAAATGTGCCTGTTGTTGGTGAAAAGATCACTTATCTTATTGATCATATTCTTACCCTTTCGGTGATAGGGGTTGAGCTTTTTTTCGTATTGAGCGGCTTCCTGATCGGGAACATACTGATCAGGACTTTTTTAAAAACAGATTTTTCGTTTGCCGAGGTGCGGCAGTTCTGGATAAGAAGATGGTTCAGGACGCTGCCTAATTACTGGCTGATATTTACCGCTGACATATTGCTATACCAGGCGCTGAGGTTGAATGACTTTCATGCACGGGACCTGCTGGGCTATGTTTTTCTGCAAAACCTGTGGTACCCTAATTTGCTGGAGTTCTTTCCGGAGGGCTGGAGCCTTTCGGTAGAGGAGTGGTTTTACCTGACGCTGCCTGTAGTTGTGTATGTGGCTGCGCGCATCAGTGCGCCGCGCGACAAGGGGAATTTCCTGCTGAAGATATTTATGGGGTATCTGTTGGTATTTGTTATTGCGCGGTTTGTCAATGCTTTTCACCCTATAAATGGCGACGACCCGGATGATGGAATACGCAAGGTGGTTTTATTCCGGTTAGACGCGGTGATGTATGGAGTGCTGTTTGCTTATCTCAACCATTTTAAGGTAGAAATGCTGAGCAGGATAAAGAAACACCTGTTTGTTGCGTGCCTGATAACCGTGCCGGTGCTGTCGTACTTTATCAGGGCATACCAACTGGCGTTCCTGTCATCGCCATACCCGGCATTGCGATTTGCAAGCAATGCGTTTTTGTTTTTGCTGTTACCGGTTTTGCTTTCCCTGTGCCTGCCGTTTGCGAACAGCGTAAAGACTGTAAAGAGTAAAAGATTATCGGGCGCTGTGCAGCATGTGAGCAAGATATCCTACTCCATGTACCTGGTGCATTATTCGCTTGTATTCATACCGTTTTTCAATGTGATGAAAGTAA
>CAYNGS010000176.1:0-6177 GCA_964396625.1 uncultured Flavipsychrobacter sp. | reverse complement strand
TGTTGCAACAAATGGCACAACGGGTTGCACAAGCAACGAAACAGGAAGTGTAACTGTATCGATCAATGCTTTGCCTTTGCCTCAGGTGGTTACCGGTGGCGGCGCTTATTGCTCTGGCGGAACTGGAGTAGTGGTTTCCCTCGCTTCGACACAGTCAGGTGTCAGCTACCAGCTGATGAATGGCGCAGCTACTGTTGGTGCACCCGTATTGGGCGCAGGCTCAGGAATCAGCTTCGCGCCAGCGACAGGAGCCGGAACATATACAGTAAAGGCTACCAATGCAGCAGGTTGTACTGCTACGATGTCGGGTACAGCGATCATAACAGTTAACCCATTACCGGCTACGTTTACGATAACTGAACCAAGCGGAAGCAACTACTGTGCCGGTGGCGCAGGTGTTCCTATTGGTTTGAGCGGATCAAATGTCGGCACCAATTACCAGTTAATGCTTGCGAGCGCCCCGGTTGGTGCACCCGTAGCAGGTAGCGGCGTGGGTATCAGTTTCGGCATGCAGACCACTCCTGGCTCTTATACGGTTATCGCTACAAATGCAACAACCGGCTGTCAGAGTACCATGACCGGAACAGCGCCGGTTGTAGCCAATACGCTTCCTGCAAGTCATACTATTACTTCCGTAGGCACAAACTACTGCCCCGGCGGACCAGGTGTTGTGATCGGACTCGATGGGTCTAACTCAGGTACCAATTATCAACTGTTCGTCGGCTCTACTCCAGTAGGCTTTCCGTTACCGGGAATCAACGCTCCGTTGAGCTTTGGTCCTCAGCCGGCAACAGGTGTTTATACTGTTGTTGCCAACAATGGTTGTGTGGCAACCATGGCAGGCAGCATCACAGTGGGTTTGTACACACTCCCGACAGTTTATAGCGTAACCGGCGGCGGCAACTATTGCCCTGGTGGTGCGGGTGTTACTGTTGGATTGAATGGCTCTCACTTAGGCGTTAATTACCAATTATATAATACGGCCGGCCCGGTTGGGTTCCCGGTTGCCGGCACTGGTTTTGCAATAAGCTTCGGATTGCAGACGGCTGCCGGAAATTATACCGTTGTTGCCATGGATGCTACATCGAGCTGTACAAGCAATATGCTTGGGTCGGTGAATGTTATCATCAATTCCTTACCTAATCTTTACACAGTAACCGGCGGCGGTAATTATTGCTCCGGCTCTGCAGGGGTGCCGGTTGGCCTTGATGGTTCTGACATTGGAACGAACTACCAGCTCTATATTGGCGGATCGACACCGGTTGGCAGTGCATTGCACGGCACCGGCCTGCCACTCAATTTCGGTATAAAGACTGCCGCCGGCAGCTATACGATCATAGCAACAAGCACTTCTACCGGCTGTAGCACGATTATGGTTGGCGGTGCTGTCATCACACCAGTAACACCACCCAATGCTTATGCGGTTACAGGAGGGGGCAACTATTGCGCCGGTGGCGCCGGTGTTGCCGTTGGTCTGTTTTTGTCTGACATTGGCGTAAATTACCAGTTATACAACGGATCAACTCCTGTTGGCATCCCGATGGCGGGCACAAGCGCTGCACTTTCTTTCGGCACGCCAACAGCCGCCGGCACCTACACTATAGTGGGAACTGATACTTTGAGCGGATGCAGCAGCAACATGACCGGTAATGCCGTGATCGGCATTAATCCTTTGCCGGTTGCATACACTGTAACGGGTGGTGGTAACTACTGTGCCGGTGGCACAGGCGTTCATGTAATGCTCAGCAGTTCTAATACAGGAATCAATTACCAATTGTTGGTGAATGGCGTAGCTACCGGTGGTATCGTAGCTGGCACAGGTTCGATGATCGATTTCGGTCCGCAAACTTTAGCAGGTGTCTATACCGTACAGGCTACTAATCCTGCTACTACCTGCACCAATACAATGGCTGCAAGCGTATCTGTAGGCGTTAATTCCCTGCCTAATATCTACACAGTTGTCGGAACCGGTACTAACTATTGCTCGGGCGGTGCCGGTATAGATATAACGATGAGTGGATCAGATGCGGGCGTTAACTATCAACTCTATATCGGATCAATTACAACCGGTGTTCCTTTTACGGGAAGCGGTTTCGTGATGGACTTCGGGTACCAGACAGCGTCCGGCTTCTATACGGCTGTGGCCATTAATCCGGCAACAGGCTGTTCAAGCACAATGTCGGGTGGCGCGACGGTTAGCATCAATCCGCTGCCAAACGCTTATACTGTTACGGGCGGTGGCAGCTATTGCGACGGAGGTACCGGTGTTGCAGTAGGTCTCAGCAACTCAACTGTTGGTGTCAGCTACCGGTTAAAAGATGGTGTTGGCTTCGTGGGGTCACCCGTTTTGGGTACTGGTTTCGCGCTCACCTTCGGTCTGCAGACAGCGCCGGGTAACTATACCGTTGTTGCAACAAATATCTCTACAAGCTGCACTAACACAATGTCGGGAAGCGTATTAGTTAGCATTAACCCACTGCCCACTGCCTATTCTGTAACAGGCGGCGGCAATTATTGCGCAGGCGGTGCGGGCTCTCCTGTTGGCCTCAGTGGGTCTACATCGGGAGTTAATTATCAATTATACAATGGCATTACACCCGTAGGCGGACCAATGGCAGGCAATGGCCTCGCTATCAGCTTCGGGCCGCAGACAGCAGCGGGTGTTTACACAGTAATGGCAATAGACGCAGTTACGGGTTGTGCTAAAGAAATGACCGGCAGCGTTACTGTAGGTATCAATTCTTTACCTTCATCATATTCTGTAACCGGCGGTGGTAATTACTGTCCCGGCGGTTCAGGAGTGAACGTTGGCTTAGGTGGATCAAATTCTGGCATCAGCTACCAGCTATATAATGGTGTATCTCCGGTGGGCTTGCCTTCTGACGGCACGGGTTTATCCTTTGGCTTCGGATTGCAGACAGCGGCCGGAACATACTCAGTAGTTGCAACCAATTCATCGACAGGTTGCAGTGCTACAATGGCAGGGACAGTCACGGTTGGGCTTAACAGCTTGCCAAACGTTTACAGTGTGATCGGTGGTGGTAGCTACTGCGAAGGCGGAAGCGGCGTACATGTTGGCCTGAACAGTTCCAGTGCCGGTGTGAACTACCAGCTGATGAACGGTGGCCCTGTAGGCGCGCCGGTAGCCGGCGTGGCTGGCAGCCCGTTAGATTTCGGCTTTGAGACAGCGGCTGGGGTATATACGGTTGTAGCGACCGATGGAACTACTGGGTGCACCAGCAATATGTCAGGTTCTGCAACGATCGTAGTTAATCCTCATGTAACTCCGGCAGTGACTCTTTCTACCGGTGTTGGTGATACAGTATGCGCCGGTCACCTGGTTAGTTTCTCTGCGCTTACTACTAATGGTGGCACATTAGCAACGTATGACTGGAGCGTGAACGGGTATCCGCAATCGGCTGTTGGCAGCAACTTCAACTACATGCCGATCAATGGCGACGTGATCGCAGTTGTGCTTCACAGCAGCGCAGCCTGCGCTACGCCGCCGGCAGTAAGCACATCACTTACTATAACGGTGCTTGACAACGGTATGCCTGCAGTTACGGTTACGTCTACTCCGGGTGATACGGTTTGTCATGGTACTGCAGTTAACTTTACCGCTACGGATGTATTCGGGGGCACACCTGACCTGACCTGGGTAGTAAATGGCGCCAATGTAAGCACAGGCAGCAGCTATTCATACGTACCGGTAGACAATGATATTGTTTACGTATCGATGAACAGCAACTACCGTTGCCGTTCAGTCACGACGGTGCAGAGCAATCATATAATGATGTCAGTTCAGAATCCAGTTATTCCGACAATTGCTATCACGGCTAATCCCGGAAACAATATCGGAAAAGGACAGGAAGTTACCTTTACAGCCTCTGTTACCAATGGCGGGCCTGCACCAAGTTACCAGTGGTTTGTAAATGGTGTACAGATCTCAGGCGCAAACCAGCCTGTGTACACCTCAAGCAACCTGAACAATAAGGATTCAGTTACTTGCCAGGTAGTGAGCGATGGTCCTTGTGCTGGTTTGTTAGGTTTCAACTCTGTGATCGTTCATGTTACGAGCGTTGGTGTACAGCAGATATCCACCGGCGGCGGTGATATTCAACTGATACCAAACCCGAACAAGGGCACATTCATAGTTAAGGGTACATTGGGTACTACTGCTGATGAAGAAGTATCGCTGGAAGTAACTGACATGCTTGGCCAGGTTATATACAATGGCAAGGTAATGACTCAGGGAGGTAATATCAATGAAAGGATACAGCTCAACGGGAACATTGCCAACGGTATGTACTTGCTAAACCTGCGTTCAGAATCAAATAACAAGGTATTCCACATTGTGGTTGAACAGTAATCAACCGCATTGCATAATTTAGAAGCCGCCCCGATCTCCGGGGCGGTTTTTTTGTTATAGCCTGTTTGTAGAAATGAGCGAATGCATGCGTATTTGCCAGAAAGAACCGCATCGTTTGCCGGCATTGAATACCTGTAAAAGCACGGCGTCCGCATTGTGGGGAAACGAAAGGTGTTCCCATAATGCTCTGAATGAGTAGTGACGAACCGGAACCATAGCAGGTGTCGGGCTGCCTGGCAGCCTTTAGTGGAAAAGAATACAGCCTGCTGTAGGCGAATGGCCGGCGGTATTTAGGGAGATCGCGATCTATATTTGAGTGTACTTGTCCAAACGTTGCGTCAGCCTTGTCGGGTCATGTTGTGACAAACAAACAGCCCGCGAAGGTCGCGGGCTGCCCAAATAATGTATGTTACGTGTATTATTCTTTATTCAGTTTTATTTCCTGCAGAATGTAATTGCCATCCTTCATTTTGATGAGGATGTATACATTGAATTTACCTCCGTTTGTGGCGTCAAAATTACCGATGAGGAACTTTGACGTATTATCGGGAGAACCATTGTCCTGTATATTAAAGTTCTTGGGGGTATTTTTATCGAAGAAATCACGCAGAACGACTTCTGCCTGGTTGCGGCTATAGATCGCCTGGTTGTTATTAATAGTAACCGGAACGAAGTTGTCGAAATATTTTGCAATATCTGCAACACGGTTATTCTTAATAGCATTAGACATGTCTTCAATTGGCGTGCGGTTGTACTGCGCTTGCGATGCGAAGAACACAAACATACACGTAATTGAAAACAATAATTTTTTAAAAGTATGGTTCATTTCAATAGCACACATATCATTTAGTCTCTGTAAAAATACAGCAAAAACTAAGCCAAACCGCTCTTTTTAACACAATTTATATAAAAAGATACTAATTGGGCGCTTCCCACTGCTTGTCAGCAAGGTATATAACAGCAAAAATTAAGCCAAAAAATCACTTTTAGTTAAAATAACATTGAGATAATACTAATTAGTCCGCCATCATTGATAAGCCACAAACAAATAAAATATAGTAATATCAAAATAAAGTCGAATTTATATTGTCCTTAGTGCGCCCAAGGTGCTTATATGCCTTCTCGGTGGCTTCCCTGCCCCTGGGCGTTCGCATGATATAGCCTTCTTGTATTAAAAAAGGTTCATATACCTCTTCTATCGTTCCGGCTTCTTCGCTTACGGCAGTGGCTATGTTATTGATGCCTGCCGGCCCCCCTTTGAACTTGTCTATGAGGGTAGCCAGTATCTTATTATCCATATCGTCCAGGCCGCTTTCGTCTACATTCAGCGCCTTGAGACCATGTTCAACAATGCCGAGATCAATTACGCCATTCCCAAGCACCTGGGCAAAGTCGCGCATGCGGCGCAGCAGGCCGTTGGCAATGCGCGGGGTTCCCCGGCTTCGTCCGGAGATTTCCTTTGCTGCGTCAGAAGTAATGCGTACCTGCAGCACACCTGCGGCACGCATGATGATGGCTTGCAGCACTTCAGCCGAATAATAGTCGAGACGCGATTTGATGCCAAAGCGCGACAAAAGTGGTGCGGTAAGCAGGCCACTGCGGGTGGTTGCCCCAACCAATGTAAATGGATTCAGATTGAGCTGTATCGACCGGGCCGATGGGCCGGTATCGATCATAATGTCAATCTTAAAATCTTCCATGGCGGCGTACAGGTACTCCTCCACCACGGTGCTGAGCCTATGGATCTCGTCAATGAATAATACATCGCGGGTTTCGAGGCTGGTAAGCAGGCCGGCAAGATCAGCAGG
>CAYNGS010000175.1:0-6179 GCA_964396625.1 uncultured Flavipsychrobacter sp. | reverse complement strand
ATGCCGATCGTGCCGTTGGGTGAAGATGAGATGGATGAGCAGGAGAAGGGTTCCCTTCCTTTGGAACTTCCGATAATAGCATTGCGAAATACTGTTCTGTTCCCGAATGTAGTACTGCCGATAACTGTTGCCCGCGAAAAATCGGTGAAAGCAATAGCCGAGGCCCAGAAAACCGGTAAGTGGATAGGCGTTATTGCCCAGAAGGACAGCAGCAATGAAGACCCGATGCCGGAAGATATATATGATGTAGGTACGCTGGCTAAGGTGGTGAAGCAGATAAAAATGCCCGATGGTAATATCACCATTTTCATCATGGGGCGTATGAGGTTCAAGATCGAGGCTTATACTCAGGTCGATCCCTTCTATACAGCCCAGGTAAGATATCTCGATGATGTGTATCCGCAAAAGGACAATTCTTTCGATGCGCTGATCTCATCTATAAAAGACTACTCGGAGCGTATAGCACAGCAGTCTCCAAACATGCCGAATGAGGCAAGCATCGTCTTGCGCAATATAGAGCAGCAATCCTTCCTGATGCATTTTGTGGCCTCCAATATTTCTGCCAAGCTGCAGGACAAGCAGGCCATGCTGGAAGAGAACGATATTCGTACCCGCGCCGAAAAGCTATTGAACTTATTGCAGTCGGAGCTGCAGCTTGTTGAGTTGAAGAACGAGATCACCAACAAGACCCGGGCAGATATCGATCGTCAGCAGCGCGAGTACTTTTTACAGCAGCAACTCAAATCTATACGCGAAGAGCTGGGCGGCGACCCGAACGAGCGCGAGATCAAGGACCTGCAAAAGCGCGCCGAGGAAATAAAATGGACCGAGGCTGCAAAAGAACTTTTTAAGAAGAATATAGAAAAGCTGGAGCGTATGCATCCCAGCACGCCCGACTACTCGGTGATCTACAACCACCTCGATCTCATGCTCGATCTGCCCTGGGGCGTATACACCGAGGATAGTTATGACCTGAAAAAAGCACAGAAGGTATTGGACGACGACCACTACGGCATGGACAAAATAAAGGACCGCATCGTTGAATATCTTGCGGTGCTGAAGCTGAAGGGAGATATGAAATCGCCCATTCTCTGTTTTGTTGGTCCACCGGGTATTGGTAAAACATCGCTGGGGCGCAGTATAGCTAATGCAATACATCGTAAGTATGTTCGTCTGAGCCTGGGAGGCCTTCATGATGAGAGCGAATTGCGCGGGCACCGCAAAACATACATAGGGGCTATGCCGGGCCGAATCATACAGCAGTTGAGAAAGGTAAAGTCTGCCAACCCCGTATTTATACTCGATGAAATAGATAAACTGGGCAAGGATTTCAGGGGAGATCCCAGTTCGGCCCTGCTGGAAATACTGGACCCGGAACAGAATAATTCGTTTTACGACAATTATCTCGAACTCGAATTTGATCTTTCGAAGGTGCTTTTCATAGCCACAGCCAATAGCCTTAGCGATATTCAGCCGGCCCTGCGCGACCGCCTGGAGATCATACAACTGTCGGGCTATTCACCCGAAGAAAAAATAGAGATCGCCAAGCGCCATCTTGTGCCCAAACAAAAAGAATTGCACGGGCTCAGCAAAGTGCCCCTTAAGTTTCCCGACAAGGTGATACTTAAGATCATACAGGAATATACGCGTGAAAGCGGTGTGCGTGAGCTCGACCGCCTGCTGGCGGCCATGATGCGGTCGGTGGCCAAGCATGTGGCCATGGACGAAAATGTGGACAAGCAGGTTTCGCCCGAAGTGGTGGAACAGGCGCTCGGCAAGCCGCGCTTCACGAATGATATTTATACCAAGGGCCATCCCCCCGGTGTCGTGGTAGGGCTGGCGTGGACCGCTGCCGGAGGTGATATACTCTTTATCGAGACCTCGCTGTCGAGGGGTAAGGGTAACCTCACACTCACCGGCAACCTGGGGAATGTAATGAAAGAGAGTACAAGTACAGCTCTCTCGTATCTCAAGGCGCATGCGTCGGAATACGGGATACCGGATCAAAAATTTGAAGACGTGAATATACACGTGCACGTACCGGAGGGTGCGGTGCCCAAGGATGGCCCAAGCGCCGGTATCACTATGCTCACCTCGCTTGCATCTGCGTTTACAGACCGTAAGGTAAAGCCCTACATAGCCATGACGGGCGAGATAACCCTGCGTGGAGAGGTACTTCCAGTCGGCGGCATAAAGGAAAAGATGCTCGCTGCCAAGCGCGCCGGTATTAGAAGCATCATCATGTCGAAACAGAACGAGAAGGACGTGGAAGAGATCAATAAGGAATATATCAAAGGACTCACTTTCAACTTTGTTGGCGATGTGTCTGAGGTGCTGGCTTTGGCTCTGATGAAAAAATAAAAAAACTGCAAAAAACAAAAAAACCGCTGTCCGACAGCGGTTTTTTTTGCCTGAGTTGTTGCTTACATATGATTGAATGACTGCAAAAACTCAACGATCTTATCCCTTTCGTGGGTGGTAATTAGTGCTCTTGTCTGCATATGCATACCGACTGTTTTCCATTGTTCGTCAGAGAAAGTTGTTGGTGCCGGTGTGTTATGGCATCTCTGGCAGTTCTCAGACCAGAGCTGGGCTCCGCTCTTATCAGCTACCTTCTTACTTTCCACGCAGCCGTTGGCAAAAATAATCCCGGCTATCGCGAGGCAGATCAACGCGCCTGTTAGTAGTTTTTTAATGTTCGTTATTTTCATAAAAGTTTTTTTAGAATTCTGTAGAGAATTGGATGATCATTCTGTTTACACCGGTGGAGCCCTGTGTGCCGGTAATTGCGGTACTCGATGTGCCGTCGGCCTTGGTATTTTCATAGGCCACCTTCAGCACGGTCCGCCAGCTAAGCCAGTAATCCAGCGCTACATCAACTTCGCTGTAATCCTGACCCCAGGTGGAGTTCTTTGGTGTGTGGTAATCTACATAACGGAAAGCAAGCTCCACGTTTTTAAGAATTTTGTTTTTGGACTGCGCAGGCCGCAGCGATATCTGCCCGAAAGCGGCCTTAGTAGTGTTGGTGAAGGTGTAGGTCTGTGTTGAGTCAACTGGGTTTAGATAGTTCAGGGTATTTACGTTCGATATATTGTACTGCCCCTTGATGTTGATCTGCATCGGATTGATATTCTTTATGAAGTTCAGGTCCACAGCATACATAGACGTTGTTGGCCCGTTCCGGTCGGTCGGATTAGTGTTGGAAAAAGTAGCGCCGGGCTGAGATGCAAGAGAGCCGTACAAACCCGAAACACCGAGCTCAAGACTCGAATTGGTCAGTGGCAGTAACGCCAGCCTTCCGCAAACTGTTTTTCCGTTGTTTCCGCCGCTGATGGCATCAATGCCCACGCCGCTGGTTGTACCGTCATTATTGAGCATAAAACCATTCGAAAGGCTGATATCATAACTCCACTTCATGCTGCCCAGTGGGAAACCGCCTTCAAGTTCCACGCCGAAATCGCTGCCCGGCATGTCCATCCCTACCGGGTCCGATGCCAGTTTGTTGATCCACCCTGCGGCAAGGCGTTTGTTGTAAATGCCGAATGGCAGAACAATGTAGCCACCTCTGGCTATGAAACCAGGGGCTATAAAGTAGGATATGTCGGCCCAGTTCACACCGAGGGAACTGCCGTCCCATGACGGTTCAAACTCAGCAAGCAGCTTATCTCCATGCCTCCAAAGGAACATTGGGCTGAATTCAAAGCGGTCCACATCACCAAGGCTGTTAGACTTGCTGGTGCTTTTTAAGCCGCCGAGGGTGTTTGTGGTTGCCTGGTTTACAAAGCCGAGCGTAACCAATCCCACCATCATAAAATTTGTTTCCCCCGGTTTCATGGTGGTAACAGTTTGCGCCACGTCCTGATCCTTGTCCTTTTCAGAATTGTCTTTCTGAGTGGCCTCCTGGGCAAAACCGCTATACCCACCTGCAAGCAGCAGCAGCCCTAGTGCCAGTGTGTAAATTGTTGATGATCCTTTTCTCATAAATTTTAGTTTTAGTTTCCAAATTCAATGATTAACTAATATTTCAGTTGTGCTTACCTTTTGAGCGTCCTGATATAATTGACAAGGCTCCATCGCTGTGCCTCGGTAAGTTTAGTTTTGAACGACTGCATCGGTCCACGGCCTGTCGTCATTTTCCAATACAGCGACCCATCCGTTTCGCTCTGGATCGCTTTCGACGAATGGTCGGCCGGTCTCGGATTAAGGGCAGCAGCCGCAGGACCATCGCCGCGGCCTTTATCACCATGGCAGGGGGCGCACATTGAAGTGTACATTATTTTGGCATCTTTTAGAACCGCAGTATTTCCGTCCAGGGGGTTTTTAACATTGCAAGCATCAGCAGGTGCCACCCATTTACCCACGCTTTGAGCCGATGCCTGGAGTGCAGACGCCAGAACAGCAAACAACAGGCATGTTTTAAGAAAGAAGTTGTTCGGTTTCATTTTTTTGGTCTATCCCAATTTTTTGCTGGTGGGATATAGGCAAATGTAGAAGGGCATGGAGGCCCGGTCTATGACCTCTGTCAAGGAAATATATGATTATGGTCACTTATGTTTGGGGCGCTGGTCTGGCCTGTGGTTTGAGCGGCTAAGCCGGTTGTGTCTAATTTCAGTAATTTTGCATCTTAATGAAGTCCTTCAACGTCCCCATACATTACCGAAGCCCGCTGGTCTCAGCCATAAAACAGAAGCGTAAAGCCGATGACAAAATGAAAAGGGATTATGCTCCTGCCATATTGGAGCTGGGCTCGTTGACGGTCATTCTTGCGCGGCATTTTGGCTTTTGTTACGGGGTAGAGAATGCGATAGAAATCGCCTTCCGGGCTGTAGATGAAAACCCCGGCAAGCGCATATTCCTGCTCAGCGAAATGATACATAATCCGGGCGTGAATGCCGACCTGGTATCAATGGGCGTTCGGTTCATCATGGACACAAAGGGGAAGATGCTGATGGATTGGGATGAGCTGACCCCCGACGATGTGGTAATCATACCTGCATTTGGTACAACCATCGAACTGGAACAAAAGCTACGCGACAAGGGTATCGACCCTACCCACTATGAGACCACCTGTCCCTTTGTGGAAAAAGTATGGAACCGTGCAGAAAAAATAGGTGATGACGGCTATACGGTGGTGGTGCATGGCAAACCGGCGCACGAGGAAACCCGCGCAACATTTTCACACAGCAAAGAGCATACACCCACTGTCGTTGTAAAGGACATGGAGCAGGCGCAGCACCTTGCGCAGTATATTACCGGCACCTTGTCGGCAGACCGGTTCTACGAGGATTTTAAAGGCCAATACTCACACGGCTTTGATGCCGCAAAAGACCTGCAGCGCATAGGCGTGGTCAACCAGACCACCATGCTGGCGAGTGAGACACAGGCCATCGCAGACTACCTGAAACAGGTAATAACAGCCCACTACCATACACCTGCTGATAAAATAAGCGAGCGTTTTGCTGATACCCGCGATACGCTTTGTTATGCCACCATGGACAATCAGAACGCCGTGATGGGCATCCTGCAGCAGCAGGCCGACCTGGCCCTGGTAATAGGCGGCTACAACAGTTCCAACACCTCGCACCTTGTGGAGCTTTGCGAACGGCAACTGCCGACTTATTTTATAAATGACGAACATTGCCTTATTTCCGGCGAAGAGATACGGCATTTCGACCTGCATGCGCATACAGAGAAAATAACCGCAAATTATCTGCCCCACCACAAGCCCTTGCGGGTCATGATCACATCAGGCGCTTCCTGCCCCGATGCCCTCGTGGAACGTGTCATAGAGCAGCTTGCCGCACTTACCGGGAATAATGGCGCGATTGAGGCCGTTACGGAAAAATGGGGAAATTAGTTGGCAGACTCCCATCTGTGTTTCCAGGTATCTATGAAACTACTTCAGCACCTTGTATTGATTGTAGATCTTAAGAATAAAATCATTGCTCACGGGGTCGGGAATGCTCACCGTGTCAGATTTAATAATGGCGCTTTTGTATTCCGTAAGCTCTGTATACTTGTTTCCGGGGTATTCTATGCACATCCACTTGCTGCGCCCTATGCGGTCATACCGCTGCACAATGCTGGATACCGGCAGGAACTGTTTTAGTCCGTTACTGTCTGTGTAGGTGTGGGCAGAGTCGGTATAGGTTTTGAAAAGCGAATAATAGCGGATGCTG
>CAYNGS010000174.1:0-6180 GCA_964396625.1 uncultured Flavipsychrobacter sp. | reverse complement strand
GCGTATATCTACTGATATATTGCGGCATCTTTCAGGGTCGAACAAATAGTCACTCATTGTGCCCTCGTATGGCCTGTCGAAATTCGTACCAATCAACTCACCTCTTGCGTTCAATACCGGGCTGCCCGAGTTTCCTCCCGTCGTGTGGTTCGATGCAAGGAAGGCCACCGGCATCTCACCGTTCACTCCCCAGCGCCCATAGTCCCTGGCTTTGTAAAGGTCTTTCAGCTTTTTGGGAACCCTGAAAATGTCAGACGCCGGATCATCCAGTGCCACCACTTCGCCCAGGTTTGTTTGGAACGAGTACTTCGCCGTTCCTTCAGGCTTCATGCCCTTCACTTGTCCGTAGGCGAGGCGTAACGTCAGGTTCGCATCCGGATAAAATATTTTGCTCTTGTCTTTCACCATTTGCGCCTTCATGTACAGGCGGTCCAGGTAGTGCATCTGGTAGTAATAGGCGTTTAGCGCTGGTATTATCCTGTGTTGGCGTACTGTGTTTATCGCGTCAAATAGTTGCCAGGCAGGGTCTTCCAGTATCTTCGTGCTGTCTGCCGCTTTCGCTGTTGCGGCAAATGAATTTAGCTTTTCAGCCGACGACGCCATTGACCTTTTATACACGTCGTATGCCCAATAGTTAATGTTCTTTTCATGCTTCGCAAATTGCGTCTTGTAATACTCGGGCATAGTTTCAGCACAGTTGTCAAAGTACATTTGCATCAGCGAAATAAAAACATCGCGGTCCGTGGCAGCATCATAGTTTTTATAAAACCAGGCCATACCGGCAATTACTTTTCTTAGCGTATCCACCCGGGCGCTGTCGGTAAGGTTCGATCGGAAACATGCGATAAGTCTTTCGAGAGATGCCCCCTGCTGTATTAGTTCTATACCCAAAACGGCTTCTTTATTATATTGTTCCTGGTATATCAGCGGGTCAGCCGCATCTGTGGCCGATTTCATTTCCGCAAGTAAGCTGTTTGCAAACGGGGCTGTTTTATCCTTGTTCGCCCATTGTTGAAATCCTTTTTCGTACGCAAGTTTCTTGCCCATGGCATCATTTGCTTTCAGCCCCAGCACCTCGCCTTGCCATTTTTTCCAGCCATTTGCCACGCTCGCGCGCTTCGATGTATACTTCAGAAATATGTCGCGTGAGTCATGCATGTGCTTGGTCCACACATCAAGTTTTCTTGTTCGCGCTGCAATGCTTATCGGGTCCGTTACCGCGTACACCTCTTTTAACTCATACGATGAAATATACTCCTTCGTCGTTCCGGGAAAACCATAGACCATCGTAAAGTCGCCTTCTTTATAACCGGCTATGCTGATGTTGAAGAATTGCTCGGTATGGTATGGCTTGTTTGCTGCCGAGTAGTCAGCAGGCCTGTTGTCTGCTCCGGCATACACCCTGAAAATGCTGAAGTCCCCTGTATGTCTCGGCCACATCCAGTTTTCCACATCTCCGCCAAATGCGCCGATACCGTTTGGCGGAAATCCTACCAATCTTACATCCCTGAATGTCTCCGTGATCGCAACCCAATATTGATTCCCTTCAAAATAAGGCTTTATCATAGCGTCCAGGTGCGTGGCGGTAGCATACTCCTTTTCTACAGCCGCTATTCGTTTCGTTATTATGCTGTCACGGCGGTCGTCCTTCATTGTATCGCTTACGGCTGTTAATATTTTATCGGTTACATTTTCCATTCTTCTGATGAACGTTATGGTCAGCCCTTTGCACGGCAATTCCTCGTTCATGTTGTTCGCCCAATATCCATGTTCGAAATAATCTTTATCTGCGCTGGTGAGCCCCTGCACACTGCCATAGCCGCAGTGATGGTTGGTCAGTATCAGTCCCTTTGGCGATACGATCTCTCCCGTGCAGCCTCTTCCAAAGAGCACTACTGCGTTGTTCAACGCTGTGCCGGTTTCATTATATATTCTGTCTGTCGGTATCTGTAGCCCCATCGCTTTCATGTCCTTTTCCCTCGCCTTTATTTGGGCGGGGATCCACATACCCTCTTTTCCTGATGAGGTCAGATGACTGGAAATGAAGCAAACAATAAATAAACATTTAGTTAATAATAAAGATGATCGGGAGGCCGCAGACATATATTTTTTTGATTTACAGAAATAAATATACACCTTTGCTACCAAAGTTTTAAGGTAAAATATTATATTGTAGAGGATTAAGAGATATATCTTTATAGGAATATGAAAAAATGCTTACTACTCATAGCGTTGTTAACAGTTTCGCAGTTGAATGTACTTCGCGCCCAAACGCTGTTTAGCGCACCGACAACGGTTTGCATTCATCAGCCCGTAACACTGGTCCCCGATAGTCTTGCCTTCAACGCAATGTCCTATTACTGGGGTTTTTGTTCTGGCTACCTGATGAATACACCCACCGGCACTAACCTCGGCGACAGTTTCAGCTTTCATATTCCTTCAAATATTGATATTGCTTACGACAGCGGCAACTATTACGGTTTCGTCATTAACTCCGAGACCACCGAATTTATCAGGCTCAACTTCGGCAATAGTCTCAGCAATTACCCCACTATTACCAACTTTGGCGACCTTACGAAAGGGCTTCCTGTCAACCCGACTTCACTCTTTATTCTGAAAGATACTTTTTCTCATAGCTGGCACATTTTCGTGTCTGGTGGTTTCACCCAGGCTACCTCCACGCTTGGGCGTATAGATTTTGGGCCTCACCTCGATAACCCTCATCCCAACATTGCCAATTTCGGTAACTACAACGGTATGCTCAATTACCCTGTGGGTATCTTTATAGCGCAGGATAGCAATAACAATTGGTATGGCTACATCCTTAATCACAACACCGATAACCTGTTGCAACTCGACTTTTCGTTCAACGTATCTAATACACCGCTGATGACCGACTATGGCAACCCGGGTGGTGTATTAAGCAGTCCTACTGATCTCGCAGCGATAAAGGATCAGGGCAAGTGGTATCTGTTCATTACAGACGAGGGCGTTAACAGCTCAGTAGCCCGTGTCGACCTTGACAGCACGCTGCATCCATCGATCGCAAACATTGCAGGAACAAATCTTGGCAATTTCGATTTCCGGATACTCCAGCCTTCTTCTATTTCTATCAACAAAGACTGTGGTTCTATTTACGCCTATATAACCGACAATACTACCAGCCAGCTTATCGGTATCAGCATGCCGGCGGCTATCGGTCCTTATCACGCGGTCGATTACAATAATGTGGGCTTCATGAATTTTCCTACGGGTATCTCTTCGATCTTAAGGGATAACAACGATCTGTGGGGTTTCATTGTCAACGCCGCCGATAGCACCCTTACAAGAGTTGCGTTCGAGCAATGTCACAATTCTTCTATTCCGTCGTTTACTGAGCTCACGCCTCCTGTTTATCAGTATGATTCACCAGGGGTGTACAATGTGTACTTCGTCATCAATCAGGGCTTGCCCACAATGGAGGTCGATTGTAAAACCATAAACGTTCTTGCATACCCGCCAATCGTAATGAATCCGGATACCACCATTTGCGAAGGGGATACTTTACGGCTTTACGTTGTGTCTACCCTGGCCGACTCTATAGCGTGGCAGTCCAATTACAACATCGATACATCCTACATCGCCCGCGACTCTGTCAAGGTCTATCCCGATTACAATTATAACTATGGAGTGATAATTTTCTATCCTTTTGGTTGTATCGTTGATACAAATGTGCAGGTAAATGTAAGCAAGGTTAAAGCCGATGCCGGCCCCGACAGGTGGATACACGATGGTGCCACTACAATTATCGGTGGTCCGTATACTTCCGAAGGAAGTAATCTTACCTACCATTGGGAGCCATACCAGTTTTTGAGCGACTCTGCGGTGCCCAACCCTGCAGCTTTCCCGCCATTCGATTATACCTATTATCTTACTGTCACATCGCAAACGATCATAGGCACAGACACCCTCACCTGCCAGAGCAAGGATACAGTTGTCGTGCATACCAACTGCGGAGATATTTACTTGCCCAATGCCTTCGCACCCAATAGTGAGAGCTCTGCGGTAAATCACTTCGGTATAATCAATAAGGAATTGATCCAGCTCAACTATTTCAGGATATTTGACCGGTGGGGTGTTGAAGTGTTCAATACGACCGACCCCAATGTTACCTGGGATGGTAACTATGGCGGTAAGCCTTGTCCCGTTGACGTATATGTTTGGGAGGCCGACGGTTTCTGTATCAACAGGACCCGGATCAAAAAGTCAGGAAACGTAACATTGTTGCGGTAATGCCAAACCATATTATATAAGGTAGATCTCGTAATGGCAGCATTCTTATTCCACTTAGAATTATCAGAATTTTCAGATGAAATAGCCGCTATTGTTCCTGCCCACAGGGAACATATTAACAAGCTTTTTGCCGAGGGTCGTATACTTTCCTATAGCGTATCTACCCATCGCAATATGATATGGTGCGTCATAAACGCCGAGGATGAACAGGAAGCAATGGAGATGGTGCTTGCGTTCCCGCTCTATCAGTATTTTGTCGAAGTGTCATGCCATCCCTTGCTTTTTCACAATACCTTGCCCGCCACAATGCCCGGCATTTCGCTCAATTGATTGTTAGTCATGTACCCCATGACGACAGTTGCGACAACGGATTATTTTTCCACATTTTTAAAATCGATTAGTCGCGCTTCCCGCAGCCGTTTCGCCGGAAAATGCCGTCAAATTGTTGATAACCGCCTCATGGTCCGGCATAAATTTTGTCCTACGATCTCTGGGAATAATAAGACACCGACCGCAGACGAAACAGGGTGGCTAACAAACATCTATTTCTCAATGGACACCAATATCAATCTACAGGAAAATGTGGGGCAATAGTGGGTGCAAAGGAATTTCAGGATGAGCATTGGGAAATGCGGGGAAATGTGGGGAAATGATGAGGAAGAAGAAAATAGTTTATATGAGCCACGGTAGATGCTTTCAGCATTTTTCACTTCCCGGTTTCTGCGAAAAAAAGCATTTTTCTGCTTGGGGAAATGCCTTGCAGATTGTATGACTTCCTTGCCTTATGTTGCTAAGATCAGTTGATGGCAGCTCGGGTTTTATGGCCCCGTGCAAATTGAATTCCCTTATTCTTTCATAGTTAAACACAATGACCAAAATCAGCGGATTCTGTCATTAATAACCGAAATTTGCACTTTAGTTAATTCAAAAAAACAAGAAATATATGGCAAACAATTTCGTTACAGTAGGATCTAAATTTCCCGAGTTCAGCAAGAAGTCTGTAGTATCTATCGAAAAGGGAAAAGAGTTTAAAGACATAAGCAATAAAGACATCGATGGCAAATGGGCGGTAATGTTTTGGTGGCCCAAGGATTTTACATTTGTATGTCCCACTGAGATCGCTGAATTCAATAAGAATTATTCGAATTTTACCGATCGCGAAACGGTGTTGCTTGGTGCATCCACTGACAATGAATATGTGCACCATGCGTGGCGTATGGATCATAAGGACCTCCGTGATCTGCGCTTCCCTATGATCGCAGACACGTCAAAGAGTCTCGCCGAAGAATTAGGCATTCTGTCCGCCGATGAAAAAGTGGCTTACCGCGCTACCTATATAATAGACCCGGAAGGTATTGTTCGCTGGCTGTGTATTAACGACCTCAACGTTGGTCGCAACGTGACCGAGGTGCTTCGTGTACTTGATGCGCTCCAGACCGACGAATTATGCCCCTGTAACTGGGCCAAAGGTGAAGAAACGCTGGTTGCTGCCGTAGGCTGATTTTAATATTTGCCGGTCATTATCTCAGAAACGGGCTGATCCTGGTATCAGCCCGGCTTACAATTTATTTGATCGTCTCCCGGCGTCATGTCCGTAATTTTACATTATTTAATAGTTCCACCATGCCAATATCCAATGAATCTGTGATCAACTTGCTGCAGGACCTCGGTATTGATCCCACATACACCAGTAAGAGCCTTGAAAGTCTCGCGGCAGTAAATAGCCGGTATATAAAAGATTTGAAGCTCAACGTGTCGTCAATGCTTGGAAGCGGCAACATGACCCGCAAGGAGGCATACCTGCTGGCGCTTGCCGTTGCGGTGAATGAAAAACACGATGTGCTCATCACAGCATTCGAAGCCCTCGCAGCAAAAGAGGGTGCAGTTGGCGAGGAGATAACGGAGACG
>CAYNGS010000173.1:0-6187 GCA_964396625.1 uncultured Flavipsychrobacter sp. | reverse complement strand
CATGAGCCAGTCCGAGATTCAACGCCGCCGTACCTTTGCCATTATTTCCCACCCCGATGCGGGTAAAACCACCCTTACAGAGAAATTACTGCTGTTTGGCGGGGCCATACAGGTGGCAGGTGCCGTGAAGAGTAACAAAATAAAGAAGCACGCCACGAGCGACTTTATGGAGATCGAGCGGCAGAGAGGTATCTCCGTGGCTACGTCCGTAATGAGTTTCGAATACAAGAATATCCTCATAAACCTTCTCGATACGCCTGGTCACAAAGACTTTGCCGAGGATACCTACCGCACACTCACTGCCGTGGATAGCGTAATACTGGTTATTGACAGCGTGAATGGCGTGGAAGAACAGACTCGTAAGCTCGTTGAGGTATGCCGTATGCGCGACACCCCGGTCATCGTTTTTGTAAATAAGCTGGACCGCGACGGAAAATTCCCTTTCGATCTTATGGACGAGATCGAAAAAGAGTTGAAGTTGTCCCTGCATCCGCTTTCCTGGCCTATAAATATGGGCAAGGAATTCAAAGGGGTGTACAACCTATATGACAGCAGCCTGAATTTATTTACACCAAATCAAAAGTCCACGGAAGAAAATACCGTGCCTATCAACGACCTAAACGACAAGCTTCTCGACGAAAAAGTAGGGGAGCGCGACGCCAACCAATTACGGGAAGATGTGGAGTTGCTTCAGGGTGTTTATGGCGACCTGGACACTAAAAGTTATCTTGATGGCAAGGTGGCCCCGGTATTCTTCGGCAGTGCGGTGAACAATTTTGGAGTGAAGGAGTTGCTGGACACATTCATTCATATTGCCCCTATGCCGCAGGGACGCGATACAGACAAACGCTATGTGGCTCCCGGCGAGGATAAATTTACCGGCTTTGTATTCAAGATCCACGCCAACCTTGATCCGCGCCACCGCGACCGAATAGCATTTCTCAGGGTTTGTTCCGGCCGGTTTGCCCGAAACACTTATTATAAGCATACCCGCCTTGGCAAGGAAGTGCGTTTCAGCAATCCCTATTCATTTATGGCCCGCGAAAAAGATGTGATCGAGGAAGCTTATCCCGGCGATGTGGTGGGGTTGTTCGATACAGGTACATTTAAGATCGGCGATACGCTCACAGAGGGAGAGCAAATGCAGTTCACAGGTATTCCAACGTTCTCACCCGAAATATTTAAGGAACTGGTGAACAAAGACCCGATGAAGACCAAGCAGTTGGAAAAGGGTGTGATGCAGCTCACTGATGAGGGTGTGGCACAGCTTTTCACCCAGCATGGGGGCAACAGAAAGATCATCGGTTGTGTGGGTGAGCTCCAGTTCGAAGTGATCCAGTACCGCCTGCTGCAGGAGTATGGCGCTTCCTGTTCATTTGTGCCATTGTCATTTTATAAAGCCTGCTGGATAACCGGCGACAAGAAAGCCATAGAAGATTTTGCCCGCTTCAAGCAGAGCAACATTATGGAAGACAAAGACGGCAATCTCGTTTATCTCGCGCTGAGTGAGTGGTTCCTGAACACCGAACGGCAGAATAATCCTGCGATCGAGTTTCACTTCACATCCGAGTTCAAAACAGCCATGGCAAAATAGCAGCCGGATAATTCAATTATTCTCTATTTTTATGTTTCACCGGCATAATCAAAAGTGGTGGGCCGGAAAGTAGATACATGCGAATTCGTTTCATTTTACTGCCTGCCTTACTACTGATATCTGCGTGCGGCAATACCGGCCCCCGCAATGGTGCAGCAAAAACCGACGCGCAGGTGGATGTTGTACCCAGGACCGGAAAGAAGATCAACACGGATAACACCATCATCGAGCCGCTTACTTTAGCGCAGAGCAACATTGCAGGCAAAGTGAAATTCATTTCGTACCGCCGTTACAAATTACTAAGGTGGAAAAGGAAAGCCTTGCTTGCTAAAGGGTATTATGCCTATAATTCAGCAGGCTGCCTGCTCAGCCACAGTGAATATAACCAGGACAGCGTTCGGGTCGTTGCTTGTTTGTACAATTACGACGATAAGAACAGGGCAACTGAATGGACGGTCATGGACGTAAATAATGGAAGGGATTCTAAAATTGTGTTCACGTATAGCCCGAGGGGAAGCAGGACAGAAGAGGTTGTGACAGACAAAGACCCGAAGTTTTCTATGAAAGCCACTTTCAAATACGACAGCGCCGGAGATGAGATACAGGAAAAGGACTTCACGGAAGATGGCAAACTGAAAGAGATCGTTTCGTGCAAATATGACGCGCGCGGCAACCAGACCGATGTTGCTCATCATATCGCTCCGGATCTCATTATACATAGTAAGTTCACCTGCATATACGATGCCAACGGAAATGAAATTTCCGGCGCGAAATACAGTTCAGACACGGCAGTCATCTCAAAATGGACCTGCAAAAACAACGATAGTGGTAAATGTGTCGAGAAAAGCTACTTTACCAACGACGGTTGCCTGGCAATGAAAAATACGTTTAAGTATGACCATAGAGGAAACCTGCTGGAATACAATTATTACCGGCCCAACGGGGCACTCAATGAGGAGGACAGCTACTCGATGGAATATATATACGATAAAACGGGCAATATTACCAAGCTGACGAAGTTTGTAACCCGATCGGGAAAGAAAATAGCTGTAGAATATACCGACTATGAGGTGACCTATTTTAATTGATCCACATCACCTTATTCTTCATTGTTTCCGACGGTCTCCATCAGCGCATCGATCACCGAGGCTATCGATCTCAGTGTGGCCGCGTCTTTCACTTCATTGTTTTCGTCCAGTTTAGAGCGCACGAACGAGATCAGCAATGTTGCCTTGTCAGGAACCCTGGCAGATATGGCGGTCAGCGTCAGCAGCAGCGATGCATGTGCTTTGTCGCCGCCCGTTGCCGCGGTGATGAGTGCAACCGGTTTGTTCACAAATTCGCCGGACGACACCGTCCAGTCCAGTGCGTTTTTTAGCGTCCCTGGCACTCCGAATGCATATTCAGGTGTGCAGATAAAGACTCCGTCAGCATTTCTGATGAGGTTACGAAATTCGAACACTTCGTGTGCAGGGTGTTTATCATCATTGAAGTGCGGGAGGTTACCAAGCCCTTCATAGATGATGAAATTCGCTTCGTCATAAGCCAGTTCAGCGGCCGCTTTGATTATGGCATTGTTAGATGAATTCGGGCGCAGGCTGCCTGAAATTGCCAGTATACTTGGTTTGCCTTTTTGTTTTGCAGACATTTTTTGTGGCTTAGTTTGTAAACACCATTCGCTTCGATTGCACAGGTTTGCCATCTATCACCAATGAGTAAATATAGGTGCCGCTCATATTGTAACCGTGTTCGTACATCACTTCATTCACCCCTTTGTTCAGTTCCACGCTCTTACGCATCAGTTCCCTGCCGTTCAGGTCCCGGATGGAAATGTATGCTGTTCGGTAAGTCACCTGGTCGTTTACAAGCACTGAGATCATTGTAGCCTCATCTGCAGGATTTGGTTTGTTTTGCAGCAGCTCAACCGGGCTGTTGGCAAGATTCACATTTTTCACGGCATTGATGTCTGGAACGGTATCAATTATCTCTCTCGAGAACAGGCTTTCGGTGCCACTGCCGTCAACTGAGGCAATGCTGACTATGTAAATGCCTCCGGGCATCGGAATAGTGCCTGTGGTAGCGCCTGTAAATGTATAAACCGAATCCCAGTCATAGGTTGTGCTGCGGACGCCCACGCGATAGTTGAGGTATTCGGTATGTGTGGTCACGTTCACGATGAGGTTTCCCGGTGCAGTGGCAAGGTTAAAGTCGGGCGTCAGTGGCCCTATACCCATCATCCCGGCCGCGTTGCCATTGATAACTGTATTTCGCGCCAGGTAATCAAAATCGACATAAAATGTGTCTATACTGCCGTTATTGTCCACGTCTATCCCTATGCTGTCGGCCGATGTGTGCTGCCTGTCTATGTAAGCGGGGTTGGTCACATCTGCGTTGCCGTCTTCATTCTCAGAGGTCATACGAATGGCAGAATATCCCAACTGGCGAAACGGGATATGATCTCCACCCCGGCCTGTCCTGTCTTCAGGAGTCATGATATTGATGGTCATGGGTACAGCGGCTATTGGTTGTATCATTTCCTTGTACTCAAGCTTGGTGTACCTCGCCAGCCCCTTATTAAATGAGCTAAAGCCGCCAAATGAGAACAGGCGCACATGCGTACTGTCGATCTCATCAAAACCCGGGCAACTTGGTGGCGAAGATGTATGCCCGCAAATAATGCCGCCGGTAATGTCGTTATTGAGTACGCCGTCTACCTTAATGTTGTGCTGCTGCACATAACTTGCAAATGCGCTGGCGCCGTAAAGCCCCTGCTCTTCGCCTATGGTCACGAGAAATACAATGGTTCTCTTATAGCTGTACTTGCTCATCACTCTTGCCAGTTCTATCACGAGGGCCGTGCCGGTAGCATTATCGTTGATGCCCTGCGCCACACACGCCGTGTCGCACACATCGGTGCAGCGGCTGTCTATGTGCCCTTCTACAATGATTATTGATTTATCGGTGGTGTCTGTACCGGGCAGTACGGCAAATATATCCCTGTGTTGTGTCGCTCCAGAGCAGATCGAAAGATCGAACTGCAGGTAGGAGGGTATCAGCCTGTTCTCGTTTTGTGCGCTGATCTGTTGAAACTTTGCAAATACCCACCTGCGTGCCGCACCAATGCCATTGGTCAGCGATACGGTATCTGAAACAGTATTTCGGTTTTTGAATGTCTTGAGGGTGCTGAGCGTTGCATGCAGCGAATCGGGCGAAACTCCAGAATTGATACCCGTGCTGATACTCGCCCGATCGCTGATCACCGTCGTAGCCATATACGCAGCAGGGTTGTACATGCCCATCATTACCTCTGCAGCTACCGTATCTGTGCAGGTAATGCCCGTTTGCGCACCCGAGGTGGTCGCAATAAAAATAAGGGCGATAAGAAGCAACCGGGAATACAACCTCATTTGTAAATATTTAGTTCGTGAAATTACAGAAAAATAGCATGAGGCTGAAAAGGAATTGATGGCTTATGTGCGTCGCACAAAAGCTTTATTGCGTATTTTGCAGCGATGCGATCCCCTGCCATACGGCTGATACAAAAAGCAGATAACCCGGTTATCGCAAAAATCATCCGGTCTGTACTCTCCGAATTTAAAGCCAATAAGCCAGGCACCGTTTATTACGACCCCACCACAGACGATCTGTACGATTTGTTTTCCAGGGCTGACGCAGAATACTGGATACTGGAAGTAGATGGCAATGTTGCCGGTGGGTCGGGCGTTTATCCTACGACAGGATTACCGGATGGTTGCTGCGAGCTCGTAAAACTGTACATACGTCCCGAGTACCGGGGCGAAGGATTCGGCAAGCTGCTTATTGAGCGATGTTTTGAAAGCGCCGCCAGATTCGGCTTTAAGCAAGTGTATCTTGAGACCATGCCGGAACTCAAGATGGCGGTAGGCCTGTACCAGCGGTGCGGGTTTAGTTATTTAAAAGCCCCGCTCGGCAATTCCGGCCATTTTGGCTGTGATCTCTGGATGCTGAAAGACTTGTAATTCAGGGATAATCTCTATAACCTTTCCCCCTGCTCCGCAATATTATACCCCGCTTTTCTTACATCTTCTTGCTTTTTCTTGTCCCACAGGATCGGGTTGGTATGGTTAAAATGAATGAAATGAATTTTTGCCTTTGTATTGCTATCCGTTTGCGCAAATAGCTCCATTGTCTCGGTGACTAAAGGGTGGGGTACCGTAGCCATGTTTCTGCCGGGCAGTTCATAGGCATCGTAAAATGTGGCGTCAACCATAGCTATATCTACCGCCTTTACTTCTTCAACTATACTCCGGTCCCATTTTTCCCACTTGTTTATGTCGGGGATGAAGAGATATGTTTTACCTGACGTGATGATCTCAAATCCCGCCGTTTCAGAATACTCGTCCCTGTGCGGAACAGCGAATGGCCGGACAGAGATAAGGTCAGTAAGGTGTACCACGCTGTCCGCCACCAGCGGCTGCAGCGCAATATTGTGCAGGCTCACCAACTGGCTCCACGGTCCGTTTGTTTCTAAGAAGGTCTTCATTTTGGGCAGCACAAATACCGGCACATCCCTTGTGCTCATCACCTCCCTGCCCAGCGCCATTAGTCCTGTAT
>CAYNGS010000172.1:0-6199 GCA_964396625.1 uncultured Flavipsychrobacter sp. | reverse complement strand
TGCCGGCCGGGTCTCATAGACAGCGGGGAAATGCTGCGCCTGTTTCTGGGGCAGCGATTTTGTTTTGGTTCTTTTGGCCCTTTTAGGTTCCTGCAGGGCTAAGTCGTCATGGACTGCAATGGTCTCAACACCGTTTGGAGACTGATCGAGATTTTCGTTTTCAGAACTCATAAATGAAAATGTATATGTTGACGAATAAAAGTTTTATGAAAGTGCATTCCCCATCCCGGCTACCTTACTCAGTATCCATTGATTAGAAATGCGACAGAAAAATTATTTAGCTTAGAAAAAATGCAGCAAAAAAATCGTGCCAACGGGAAATAAACGTGCCATATAGATTATTTTTAAAATTTAATTGGCGGAAAATTAGTTGATAGGAAGACAGGTTGTACCCCGACCAAGAATAGAACAGACTCTCTTAAAAGAAAATTAATAAAGGGATAATTTTACAAACGACGCCACCTTACTCGTCAAAACCCTGTTCCTGCAACATTTCCTTCCATTCAGGACCCAACTGCAGTGACGAGCCGATATACAGCTTCATCATTTGCACCACTTCCTCGGCGTTCCATGAGTAAACCCCGGATGCGAAATATACCCTGCCGTCAACGGTGTCGAAATACAGATTACCATCGTGGTGCAGGCTTTGTATCAGGTGCTCTTGTGTTTCAAAACCGAAATAATCGAAGCATTTTCCTTTCAGCGGATGATCAGTTTTCCGACCCTTACCCTCATAATGAAGCGCCCCGATATAGCGCCAGTCGTACCGCCGCACCTGTTGTGAAAAGAGCGTTTTCTTTATCAGTGTGAGGGACTGCTGGTTGAGTAAAATGCGCTCTGTAAAAAACATGCGTGCGAGGAAGCGATGCGATGCAAGCAGGTATAACATGGATGCACCCACACCTGCAGCCCAATGAACGAAAGTATGTTTTGAAGGGCTGGACTGCAGCAGGAACAGCGTGGCCATGCCGGTAGTGAACAGGAACTCAACAAGATACAACGCACGAATGCGTGCGTGCGTGCGGTTGCCCAGTGTTATCAGCAAACTCTGATCGCCCCAGTAATATGTTATGCTGCCCTTTTTGATCTGCGAGCCTGTTTATTTTTAAAACGGGGAATAAAGTTAAGAAAAACCTGTTACATTTCTAAACAATTTCTCTAATATCATTCCGTATTATTTCTGAGTTAAAAACTGTGCCAAATTCATTCAATAACACCCCCTTAACCTCGCTCTCGTCCACACTCCGCCCAAGCTCTTTTTTAATGGATGTTACGCTTTTATCGCTGATGCCGCAGGGCACTATATAATCAAAATAGCGCAGGTCAGTATTCACGTTCAGCGCAAAGCCATGCATGGTCACCCACCGGCTGCAGCGCACGCCCATGGCGCATATCTTGCGCGCCCTGCCTTTTACATCAGCGTCCAGCCACACGCCAGTGGATCCGGGCAGCCGTCCGGCGGTAATGTTGTAATGGGCCAATGTACGGATAATAACCTCCTCCAGGTTGCGCATATATTTCCCCAGGTCTGTCTCATAGTGTTCCAGGTCCAGTATGGGGTAGCCAACGATCTGGCCGGGGCCGTGGTAGGTGATATCGCCGCCGCGGTTGGTCTTGAAAAAAGAAACGTTCAATTCTTTGAGGCGGGTGTCGTTTACCAGCAGGTTTTCCATATGGCCGCTCTTGCCCAGCGTGTACACATGCGGATGCTCGCAGAACAAGAGGTGGTGCCGCGTTTCAGTATCGTCGGCCAACGCCGGCTCCGGGGTATTGTAGCGGGCAGATTTTATGCGCAGGTTGGCCTGCATCAGGGTTTCCTGGTAGTCCCATGCAGCATCGTATGCTATGCTGCCCAAATCCTGGAAATGTATTGTCTGCATAAAACGGACGTGCAATTTAGGCATATTTAAGATATGGAATGATGACCGGGGCAGATACCGCATTTCCATTTCAAATAGTACGCAGAATTAAATATTTTGTATATTTATTTAAATTTTAAAACCTTGAAATTTGCAGGCATTTCATATTTGGCCTTCTTTATCTTTATGGGTGCGTGGAGTTATGCCCAGACAAAACCGACAGAACCGTTAAAAAACGAAAAAGTAACAGACAGGTTTGGCCTGGTGCAACCCGACAGTATCGAAATGGTATTTGTGCATGGCGGCACCTTCCGCATGGGCAGCGACAGAAACGAAAGTGAAAAGCCGGTTCACCCGGTAACTGTAAGCAGCTTTTATATGAGCACCCACGAAATAACACAGGAGCAGTGGCAGGCGGTGATGGGCTATAATGAAAGCTGGTATTCAGACTGCCCGGTCTGCCCGGTGGAAATGGTGAGCTGGAACAGGGTGCAGGAATTTATTACCAAACTATCCAAACTTACCGCGAAGCATTATCGCCTGCCAACGGAAGCTGAATGGGAATTTGCAGCAACCGGATGGAATTAGCGTTGTAGCCGTCAATGTGCTGCCATAAGGAAAGCCATGGAGGGCGCCGTGAATAGACCCGGAAAGAATCGTCCATGTTTCCGATTGTCCGATGTCCGAATCGTTGATGCTGAGTAACGTACCCAGCGACAACGTATCGTTGACACACACGTAGTTGATGGAATCGGCACTATTGGCGAAAACTGGCGCTTCATTGATGCTAAAGACGCGGGTAACTTGATTATTGTCGTTAAAATAAATTTGCTCGCCGCAATTTATATATACGTGGTCAGGCCCATTCGCTTTTGCAGCGGTTGCAGGGCCTCCATCGCCACTATATCCCAACGCCCCCGTGCCGCAGATGGTTGTGACAATGCCGGAAGCATTGACCATTCGTATTCGGTTTGTGTCCGGATCCGTTACAATTAGCCTGCCTGCCTTGTCCATTCCTATCCCGACAATCTTGCCGAAATACGCCGCAACAGCAGGCCCACCATCGCCGGTATGTCCGGCAATCGTTCCTACGCCGGCATAAGTGGTGATTATGCTGGTAGTCATGTTGATTCTTCTTACACAGTAGTTGTGAAAATCGGCGATATAGAGATATGAATAGATACATTTGCAGTTATGAAAGGATAGGTTGGTGAATGATTTCTCCAATGTTAAGCACATTTTGAATACATTGGATTAGCTCAGTGTAGTGGCCCTTTTGAAGGAAACTACAAGCACCATGTTCGTAATAGGCGACAATATTATCAGCACTATCACATGAGGAATATACTACAATGGGAATCAGCTTTAACTTTTCATTGGACTTAATTTCAATAAGACATTCCAAACCGCTTTTACGTGGCATGTTTATATCAAGGAATATAACATCAGGTAAACTCTCTAAATGTTGATTAAGATATTCCATGAGGTATACTCCGTCATAGACTGTATTTAGGTTCGTTCCAATAGGTGATTCTTTAAATGCTATTTCAAAGAAGTATTGTTCATCCTCATCGTCATCAGCAAGCAGTATGTTCAGAGGCGCATTTTGCAGAGTATGCTCCATATAGCATGCTTTATTTATGAAGTTATTACCATTCAAGAGTCTTTAATGACTTGCTATTTGGCCAATAGCGTAACGTGAGCAGGGAGTTAATAACTCACCGAGGATTAGCGCAAAAGTACTCAATGGTCCACCTTGCTACATGACTGTGGTCAGTACTGAAGCTGTTTATGGTCAGCAAATGGCATATAATTAGATCAGTGTATTCAAAACGAACTTATTAGTCCGGGTTTAAAAGATTTGTGCCTAATTCATTTCGATGGCACATGTTTTACACAGGTTAATGAAATTAAAAACCATTTCATGAGATCACTATTGTATATCATCGCAGTTATCCTGATTATAAGTTGGGTATTAGGAGCTTTCGTTTATAGTGCCGGTTCCATAATACACATTCTATTGGTGTTGGCCATTGTATCCTTTCTGTTGACTTTTATAAGAAGAGGAACAGTGTAAGAAGAATAATTTCCTGAAGAATATCACAAAACTCTGTTCAGTGGCAGTCTTTACCGGTTTGTCAGATTGGCTAAACGGGCATCGAGAACATGGGAATTTTCCAGTCTTCTTATCATGACCAACGAAATGGTACACGAGCCTGTAACCCGTTAATCGGTTCTTCAGAAAGAGGCTACCACTGAACGGAATTTTATTATTGAGCAACTAAAAAATATAAATTATGAAAACGAATTGGAAATCAATCGGTATTGCAGCAGTTTCAGTAGCATTACTTTATTATCCTGCATTGAAATTATACCAGTATGTAACAAAAAGAAGAGATGAAGAAGCTGAAGACGATAAGGAAGATAATTACGAACATCATGTCAGCAAAGCATTTAGCCCTGCTTACCGGGGCAAACACAAGCCACATCACCGCCATACACACGATGGGCTTGATGACCACGATCATGTATAGTTCGTCATTTGGTTAATGGCACGATTCTATTTGTATAAATTTATAAACAACTTTATTAACAAGCAAAAACAACTTTTTATGCGTACTACAAAATATCTTCTGTTTGTCGGCTTAGGTGTAGCGGCAATAATATTGCTTACTTCTGACAGGGCAAGAGAAATAAGAGAAGACCTTGAAGACACTGCGCGGGAAAATGCAAAAAAATGGAAGCAAAAACTGGCCGACATGGGCAATGATACCTCTGATAAACTCGCTGATCTAAGAAATATGCTTAGCGATGAAATAGAAGGGCTCAGCGATGATGCACGAAAACGTATAGAACATATACTGAACGATACTACAAAAACTGCTGACAAGATAAAAAGCAATATAAGCAAACAATTGTCGTAATCTTAATTACCAGTAACTATGCAACGATAAAACTACGGACTTAGTTTTATCGTTGTGGTATGAAAATGATTTGTAACAGATGCATTTACACCTGTAAGGCTTATATCTGGAAAGCGCCGTAAAAAATATTGGTCATCAGCAGCTTGTTCTCTCAGGTCTCTGGACCAGCATGTGCTTCGCCCATACTGCGTTGCACGCGCTCCGTAGCGGGTATAATGTATTTGGTGTTATTGACACTGCGGGTAGCGAATCAAAAGAAGCCCATGATACAGCTGTTCTGCGTATGATACAGGCTGGAGTTGTCCCGATTACCTGGGAGCAAACAGTTGCTGAATGGATGAAAACATGGTCGAACCCTAAAGCCGGCCAACTATCCAAGGAGGTATATTCTGTGCATAACGGATATATGAGTATGCATTAACTGTAACAATAAGCCCGATCGTCGTCAATAATAACAATATTTTTCATTGAGGAATATGACATTATAACGGAGAGACTGCCACAAGATATACCGCTTTTTTCTTAATACAAATACCGTGCCCTTATTTCAACCTGGAATCGGTCTAACCCCCATAGCTTGATTTCTAAACATTAAATGCTTAAGGTTCCAACCTTATTTCCAGATATGGAAACTTAACCTGAATTTCTTTTCCCTGAGCAGGATATGCCAATCAATGAACATAAATACAAAAACAAGTACTATACCCAGTGCTGTGCCTGAAATTGTTTTCCATGATAGTAACCCACGGGCAATTTCCTGCGCATTTTTTGCTGCGTAATTACCAGTAAGCACCATTACCATATCACTCGTAAATTTACCAACAAGAAAGGCGGGAATGATTTGCCAAGTCTTGATCTTTGCCATCCCGGAGGCTGTAAACAATGGGGTCGAAGGTAATGGCATCAATGTGTATAGCAAGACGAAAAGCTGAACCTTCCAACTATTACCAACAAGCTTTCTACCAATGAATTGGATATCTTCATTTTTTCCTGCTTTAATAAATTTTGCAGAAAAATAGGGAATGTATTTGCTTAAGGTATACCTTCCTAATGCAGATCCCAAAACGCCCACTATCAATACAATCCAAATATTCAGGTTGTATCGCATCTGGAAGAATACCATAACGGTCCATGCAGGCGGACCAATAAATGGAACCGAATCAACGATAAATGATGCAATAAAAACAAAAACATAATACCACATTGGTTACACAATTTAATGAATACTGGATTACAGACTACAAGGGCAATATTTTATTTTTTTTCTTTTATAAATAAAAACCTGTATTAGGTCATCAGAACGGCCAGAGACTTCTATCCATGATAAAAACACAATAAAGATGAATTTAAAGATCATTGCAAGATTTATTCTCCATATAAGGAAGCTCACCTAATACTATCTCGTGTATTGTAAAG
>CAYNGS010000171.1:0-6210 GCA_964396625.1 uncultured Flavipsychrobacter sp. | reverse complement strand
CGCACAGTCAGCGACGTGATGAACGGTGAGTTGAAGACCGGCACACAGAATGTAACAGTTCGCACAGCTAATATTCCTGCGGGAGATTACCTCGTGCTTATATCTACAGAAGGCGGAAGCAATATTCAGCGTTTTTCTGTAATAAAATAATGAACAATTTTGCGGTGGGTTGCATTGAAGAATGCAACCCACTTTTTTTTGTATCTTTTAACATGATTCTACACAATTATTTTTTGAGTTACAACAATAATGAGTAATTTGCAATGGTAAATAGTGCGGTATGAAAAGTTTTATTTATATTTTATTTTGTTGTATTTTTTTATTTTCGACTTCGGCGGTAGAAGCCCAGAGTTTCACGCTTGATTCATCGGTTGTGCATGCCAATGTTGCCGGTCTGGTGAACGTAAATGATAATATAACGAATACAACAGCCAATTCTATTACACTCAGGTGGCGCGTGATCGCAACCACGTTTCCGCCTGACTGGTTGTCGGGAAGCGCTTTTGGAATATGCGATAACCACACCTGCTACTACAATAGCCCCGGAAGCGGTGTATCGATGCCACTGTGGAACGATACTACCGGAACGGGTCTTACTTTCACAACAGATCCATATACCCCGGGACATGGTGATTTTCACTTGTCGCTTAATTTTGCATACGTTAGTGTAGGTACACATTCTGTTACAGTGGCTATCACATTGCCGCTTGGTGGAACCGATACGGCAACATTTGTGATTAATAAAGTGCCAAGCGCAGCCCCCAGCATTGTTAAGTCCGCAGATGATGTGGTGATCTATCCTAATCCAACCAGGGATGAACTTAATCTTGTTTATGATCCGGCTTCAGACGTAAAAAGTATTGCGATATACAGCATTATAGGCAAGGTGATGGCGGTCTACAAGGTAACAGATAACAATAGTGCAAACCTTAATCTTGAAAATATTCCTTCCGGTATTTATTTTGCAAGGTTGGTTAATTCGCACGGCGCTATGGTAGCCACAAGGAAGTTTACTAAACAGTAAGCGAGGCGTCTCGTCTTTCCGAAGATTTTTACAAAAAGGAGCCATGTGCTCCTTTTGTTATTTTGTGAAATAGCGGCTCCAAATTTGGCTGGTATGATTATTTTTATTAAATTGCATTAGACAATTACGGTATGAAAAATATACTTACTCTATTTTCCGGCTTTTTTTTACTCCTATTAGGTTCTTTTTCTTTGAGTGCGCAGGTATTTACAGTGACTGCGGATACGGTACATGTTCCGGCTTTCACAGGAATTGTTACACCGCATGATGACGTGAAAAACACTACGGCCAATGATCTGACGATCAAGTGGCACGTTGATTCTACCGATTTTCCTGCCGACTGGCTTGCGGGGTCTGCTTTCGGGATCTGTGATTGCAATATCTGCAGAATCAATGTTGGTGGCGCTGTATGGAATCCTTCTACAAACAGTGGCAGCACATATAGTGCCATATATGGCGCCAATGTGGCTCATGACAGTGTAGGTACTTTTGACCTTTCTCTTGATTATAGATTCGTTACTACCAACGGCACGCACTGGATAACAATAACGCTTTGGGATAATGCATCCGGCTATTCCAAGACCATCACATACATCGTTAACCGGGTTGCAAATGCAGTACCCACTGTTGCCAATTCATCAAGCGAAGTGAACTTATACCCAAACCCCGCCACCAGTGAACTGAACCTTGTTTATGACGCCGGCGCAGATGTAAAGAACATTGTGGTTTATAACATTATAGGTAAAGTGATGACCGTGTATAAAGTGACCGGTAACAGCGCTAACCTGAATCTGGAAAATCTTTCCTCGGGGATTTATTTTGTGCGTCTGATGAATTCACATGGCGCAATGGTTGCCACAAAGAAATTCACGAAGCAGTAGGGCCTTCAAAATACCTGATCACACACTCTTTAAGCATGATTTCCTGGTCTTTGATGCCTGTTGCGGGCACAGATTTCAATTCGTTGAAATGCGGCCAGTTATCATCGTCGCGGCCCACGTATTCATAGTATCCAAGCTGGCACAAAAGGGTGCAGACCGCAATATGCATCAAATCCTGTTTTTGCTCTTTTGAAAACTTCTTACGGGGTAGGCGCCCCAGCTCGTTCACGCCTATCAAAAACAAAATGCCTTCCATGTCGGGCACCTTACCAAAGCGCTCCTTCAGCAGCAACTCTGTATCTAACCACTTTTGCTCGAAATGCTCCATAATTTTACCCTCCATCGGCAGCAAATAATTATTACGCGAAAATAGGTCATTAATAACACAGCCCGGCAACCCGAGCCTCAAATTGTCGTAACTTACCTTTTTAAAAAAAGTTAAAAGTATTTTTCAGGCACTCGTTTTTACATTTCCCTTTTTACTTTTGACATTCATAACTGCGAAACAATATGGAAATATCTTCATCTGTAGACATCCGCGAATTAAATGAGCGCATCCATCAGCAAAGTGCGTTTATCGAGCTGCTGAATATGGAATTGAACAAGGCAGTGGTTGGTCAGAAGCTGATGGTGGAACGCCTGATGATAGGCTTGCTGGCAAATGGCCATGTGCTACTGGAAGGCGTGCCCGGTCTTGCAAAAACCCTGGCTATAAAATCGATGGCATCTGCCATCCATGCACGCTTCGCGCGCATCCAGTTCACGCCCGATCTTTTGCCGGCGGACGTGCTCGGTACGATGGTATACAATCCGCAGCTGCATGAGTTTGCTGTCCGGAAGGGACCGATATTTGCAAACTTCATTCTTGCTGACGAGATAAACCGTGCGCCGGCGAAAGTGCAGAGCGCATTGCTGGAAGCGATGCAGGAACGCCAGGTGACCATTGGCGACCATACGTATAAGCTGGAGGAACCCTTCCTCGTGCTCGCCACTCAAAACCCGATAGAACAGGAGGGTACCTATGAGTTGCCCGAAGCCCAGGTAGACAGGTTCATGCTGAAGATCGTGATCACCTACCCGAAAAAGGAAGAAGAGCGAAACATTATACGCACGAACCTGAACCCGGATGGCATGGCCAAAATAAGCCCGGTGGTATCTACCGAGGATATAATGAGAGCGCGCCACCTGGTGCGTGAAGTGTATATGGACGAGAAGATCGAGCAATACATACTCGACATAGTATTTGCCACGCGCTTTCCGGAGGAATATAAATTAGGTAAACTGAAGCCGTTTATCAGTTACGGCGGCTCTCCCCGCGCCAGCATAAACCTGGCGCTTGCAGCCAAGGCTTTTGCGTTTATAAAAAGGAGAGGCTATGTGATACCCGAAGATATACGCGCTATATGCCATGATGTGATGCGTCACAGAATAGGGCTGACCTACGAGGCCGAAGCCGAAAATATAACCAGCGAGCAGATATTGAATGAGATACTAAATGTAGTAGAGGTGCCATAGCAGGTTGCCTCGGCGCCTGCTCAGGTGACGGGCAGGCTTATCTCGAATATTGCACCGGAGGGCGTGTTATCTTTTACGATAATGCGCCCTTTGTGTTGCAGTACTATTTTATTGGTCAGGTAAAGGCCGAGACCGGTTCCTTTTGACTTGCGGCTCTCTTCACTGCCGACACGATAGAATTTGTTGAATATCTTTTTCTTTTCGTTGTCCGGAATGCCCTGCCCCCGGTCAGCGATCTGCATGATAATATGTTCGTGCCGGCGGAAGATTTTTGCAGTTACCGCGGAGTCCTCAGGTGTATATTTTATAGCGTTCTCCAGCAAATTATTGACAGCCATCTGCAGCATCACGCGGTCGCCGGTTATCATCATGCCGGGTTGTATGTCCTGTTCAAATTTTCGCGGGTATCGTATCGCGTAGTCCTTTACAGCATCCTCCAGCAGTTCAGATAAGTCGACCCGCTCTCGTGCCAGCTTGTACTGCCGCCCTTCTATCTGTGATGCGAACAACATATTGTTGCAAAGGTCATTGAGCCGGTTCGACTCCTTGATACAGCGTACAATGAGCTCTTTCCTTTTTTGCTCGTCCAGTTGCGTGTGTTTTTCAAGGGTCTGAAGGTTCAGCTTCATGGCAGCAATAGGAGACTTTAGCTCGTGTGTGACCGAAAGCATGAAATTATTTTGCTGGCGCGACAACATGATGCGCCGGTGAAAAGAAGTATACACTACGAAAGCGCCAATGAGAATAACGATCAGAAAAGTAGACCCCTCTCCGGTAAACTGGATGGTGCGCAAAGATAAAGTGCGCTTTAATGCGGCAAGCCGCTGGTTATAGATCACGGGGTTTGCCACACTGTCTACCTGGCTTTTAAGTGCAATTACCTCCTGCGTGTAAATACTGGCGCTTTGTTTTTGCAGTTTAACGCCCCAGTACACAATTGCCGCAATAATGTAGGCAAGTAGAAGCAGGTGTACGGATGTGAAAAAGCGCATGTCAGTTCAGGTCGTTGATCATAAAATAAAAATACACATTACTTACGACGGGGTACATCCTTTTCTATGCGCAGGCCTACGTTGAGTATTTCCGGCAGCGGGTTGATGCGCATATTCTGCTCCAGCGATACCTGGTAGGTGCCCTTGCGGTCGAACCTGATGGAGTCGCTGAACCTGATAGGCAGCCGCTGCTCGTAGATCTCGCCCATACCCCTGCCCAGCCATTTTCCGCTCGGCTCAGCCATTACCACGTTTATGCGTTCTTTCTTTGCAACGGAATCACCGGGAGTTTTGACATAGACATTCATCCATAAATTACTGTACGGATATGCCTGTGTGTGGCGGATAAGAAACGAGGGTTGATAGCCTGCTGTTGTATCTGTGATCTCGAATGTGAACGACGGCCTGAAGCCATAAGCCCAGGCATTTTGAGGTATTGCTTCCTCCTTCTGAAAATAAGGCGCCGGCAGGCAACCCGCCAGCAGTAATGACAAAAAGATAATGACTGTTG
Organism: uncultured Flavipsychrobacter sp.; assembly: GCA_964396625.1. Classification (GTDB taxonomy): domain Bacteria; phylum Bacteroidota; class Bacteroidia; order Chitinophagales; family Chitinophagaceae; genus Nemorincola. The sequence goes on along the minus strand of CAYNGS010000171.1, from coordinate 1,287 downwards.
TATTTCGATACATGATTTGTGCAAAATTAACGAATAAACGTTCGTCGTGGCTTGTCGTAAATTTATTGGTTTTGTCTACAACGATTTTAATTCATTTCTAATAAAAGATTCGATCTCCTTTTTGTCTGGCAGCTCCAGCAAATATTTTCTCACGAACAATTGTTCATCCATACCAGCAGTTGCATACTCAACCAAAGCATCATTTTTATTTGTGACCAGCAAAATGCCAAGCGGAGGGTTATCGCCGGGTAGTTGCATCTCTTTTTTGTAGTAATTTATATAAGTGTTGATTTGGCCTGCATTGTTGTGATTAAATTCTTCAACTTTCAGGTCGATAAGGACATGGCATTTTAAGATGCGATGATAGAAAACCAGGTCAATAAAAAAATATTCCTCGCCTATCAATATCCTTTTTTGTCGCGCTTCAAGGCAAAAGCCATGGCCCATTTCAAGCAGGAATTGTTGCAAATGGTTTAATAATGCAGTTTCAAGATCGCTTTCTTCCACTGCATCTTTTGCAGGTAAGCCCAAAAATTCAAATGTATATATATCTTTTACCAACGAATTTTGCAACTCCTGCTCACCTTTATTGTTCAATGTGCGCAGGAGCTGTTCCGGTTTTTTGGAGATACCGCTGCGCTCAAACAACAGTGAGTTTATCTGTCTTTTTAATTCTCTGACGCTCCACGTGCCTTTTATCGACTCAATTGCATAGAAAGCCCTTTTTATAGGATCTTCGATTGGTAGTAACAGCACGATATGCGAAAAAGAAAGGCTGTTGATAAATCTTTCGGCTAGTTGAGTTTCATATGAATGTTCAAATGGCCCCCGCTGTAGTCCTGTTAAGTCCTTTTGTGATTGGTCAGACACCGTCTGACGAATTCCTATTATAGTATTTTTTGATTGGTCAGACAGTGTCTGACCGATTTCTAGGGGGAAATTTCTTAATTCATTAAGAATAGCCTGATTAATGTGAGGATAGGCAATATAAAAAAGACGATTTATCTTTAAATTGGTTAGTGACAACCCCTTAATTTTCAAAGAAGCCGACAAAATATCAAGGATATTCTCCCCATATTTTGCCCGGTCTTCACCTTTCTGTTCATACTCTACGATATAATATCCTATAAGCCAGTTGCGGGTTGTCAGCAAACGATTTACAGCTTTATTAGTTTCCTGTTTTAGGACGCCGTCAAGCGATTGGATCTGCGATGCGAGTTTATCTAAATTCACAGGTAAGCGATTTACAGAATATTCAGTATCTGCTCTTTTGCTTTTTCCAGTTCA
>CAYNGS010000170.1:0-6227 GCA_964396625.1 uncultured Flavipsychrobacter sp. | reverse complement strand
GAGCAGGTGTGGCTGCTGAGCTGCAGCACCATCAGCATATGCACCAATGCGTTTGCGCGGCAGTTGCTGCCGGGTGTGGATGTGACGCCCGGCCGCGGGCAGGTGCTCATTACGCACCCGGTGCGTGGTCTTAAGTTCAAAGGCATATTTCATTTCGATAAGGGGTATTTTTATTTTCGTGAGATAGATGGCAGGGTGCTGTTTGGCGGTGGCCGAAACCTGGACCCGGAGACAGAGACCACCACCGATCTTTCGCTGAACAAACTAATACAGATAGACCTGGAGCAAAAGCTTGCCGACATCATTCTGCCCGGCGTCAACTTTGAAATAGCGCAGCGCTGGAGCGGCATTATGGCATTCGGCCCCAGCAAGTACCCCATCGTAAAGGCCTTCTCCGGCAGGGTGTTTGGCGCGTTCCGCATGGGTGGCATGGGTGTGGCCCTCAGCAGCGAGGTGGCACGCCAACTTGCAGCTTTGCATGGACAGTAGAATGACAGACAGCCCACCTTTTCCCGGCAGTTTACAACTGCCTCTTCCAAAAAATCACTCCAAAAAACCTGCAATTTATTTTGTATTAATTTTTATTTGCTATAGTTTTACGAATATCACATAGATTTAATTACTTAATCCCAACTATATGAAAAACTGTAACAGCTTTCGTAAGATCATTGTTCTCGGGCTTATGGCCGGTGTGTGCGGCCTGCTCATATGGGGATGTAAGAAGAAGAGCAGCGCTCCTGCCGCCGACCCGGTTAAGACAGCAACCTCCAAACAATGCGCCCAGGTGACAGGCGTAGAAGCCATATACTGGGACCTGATGAATGGCATACCCCGCACCGATCTGGGCAAGGTACCCACCGTGGCCTCGGTAGGCGGCTCATACACGCATCCGTCTTATCCGCTGCTGACGTTTATATACCCTACGGGCTACACACCAACCACCGATCCCAACTCAGGTTACATAGGTGTAAACCTCATTCGCAATGATAGCAAATCCATATGGCGCTATACAAGCATATTTTATAGCGGCACTGCCGCACCCAATGATGTGCTGAGCCTGGAGGTGACCAGCCTCAAGGCGTTCCTGGGCAGCTCTACTGCCACGGTCAGCACCATCTGCTCGCAGTTCGGTACGCAGCCACGGGCGGCGGGCATTACTACTACTACGTCATCTGTACTCATCTCCTTCAACAATTTTACAGCAGTGGTACAGGTGGCTATTACCGCCGAGACAGGCCTGGGCGCCGAGCAGATAACCATTGCCACCACTGCAGCGCCTACCGACGAATTTGCCGACGAAATACTGAACACCTACCTGCCTATAGACTACCAGATGCTTTATAAGAGCGATGGCGAGCTGGACTCTGACGGCGATGGCTACCCCGATAGCATCGATGCTTTCCCGTATGACCCGACGAAGCATTGATTTGAGTCGTTAGTCGATAGTAGATTGTAGATAGTTGATAGTACGTAGTAGGCAGCGTTGGGGCTTTCGCGGCAGCCACTCCCGGATCAAAATTTGTGGTTTCGATCAAAAATGTGGATAACCCCCAAAACCGCATCCCGCGCCACCGCAGCAATAGAGGCCATTCCTAAACTATCTATCCACAAAATTCCTCTCCTGCCGTTACTTGCTCTAAATTTGTGCCCCATTTTATTGGCTTAGTCTGCCCGCGAATCAACAAAGTCGCCTTGATCTTCGCAGGCCGCAAGTATGCAGTTGCGGAATAAGAGTTATCAACAAAAAAAATTATTAACCCATACGACAATCAGAAAAAATAATAACAAAACGCCAGGTAAACAATTTCAAGACGAGACAATCGTGAGCCTGCCGAAAGATTGTGTATAAATATGCGCAAAAACTGCGCAATAAATGAGCAACAATTTTCGATCAGATAATTGATAGTCAGCAAACTAATAAAAAATGAAGCAATGAAGTTATCCACAAAGCATGGCAGGCGGTTATCGCCTTATTATTATTTCTACCCGCCTGTTTTTTCGCTGGCCCTCTTCGGTTTCGTTGGAGGCGATCATGTGGGCTTCGCCGAGGCCCTTGGCCTGCACCATGGTGGGGTCTATGCCCATGCCGGTTATATATTTAGCCACAAGGCCGGCACGGCGGTGGGAGAGCTCTTCGTTGATCATGGGTGTGCCGGTATTGTCGGTATAAGCATTTACAAATATCATGTAGCCTTTCTCCTGCAGCCAGGGGCTTATGGCATCGCGTATGGTGGCCTGGTCGCTGTCGGAGAGGGCCACGCTCATCACGTCGAAGTGCAGCATGGCCAGCATGCTGTCGTTGATGGGTTTCACATAGTCGGAGGGGAGCATGGAGATATTGCGCACCAGCGGGCGGTCGAGGTATTGCTTGTCGAAGACAACCGTATCGTCGGTGGCGGTATAGTACAGCCGGTAGGTGTGTACGGCATAGGTGATGCCGAGATGCAGGGTGATGAGGAAGCTGCCATCGCCACGGTTGCTCTGAAACTGGTATATGGTATCGCCGGTGCGGGCGTTGGAGATGTAGATAACGGCATAGTTGAGCCGGTTCTTGCTGAGGCTGTCGTAGACATAGCCCTGCAGGTAGCTGACGGGTATTGGCTTCAGCGCGCCGGGCAGGGGTGTCTCGTACAGGTCGAAGTTGCCGGCGGGGCCCTGGCGGTCTGAGGCGAAGAAGAGCTTTTTGCCGTCGAGGGTCACACATTCGCTCTTCTCGTCGTAAGCGCTGTTGATGGGGTAGCCGAGATTCACGGCGGGTGTCCAGGTGGTGTCGAGGGCCCTGCGGCACATGAATATGTCTGTGCCGCCGAGGCCGGGCCAGCCGTCGCTGGTGAAGTAGAGGGTCTTGTTGTCGAGGTTGATGTAGGGAGCGGTCTCATTGCCCGGTGTGTTCACAGAGGGGCCGGCATTTACGGGCTGCTGCCACAGGCCATCCTCGAAGCGTGATACCCATATATCGTAGCCGCCATAGCCACCGGCGCGGTCGCTGACAAAGTAGAGCTCGTGATTGTCGGGCGAGAGGGAGGGCTGGCCTTCGTAGTCGGGCGTATTGATGGTAGAGCCGAAGGGCTGGGCAATGGTCCAGTCGCTGTCGTTGGCGGTGCGGTAGGCCATAAAGAGGTCGCAGCCGCCGTCGGTCCAGCTGTCTACACTGCGGTTCTCGCAGCGGGTAAAGAAGAGGTAGTGGCCATCGGCCGATATGAACTGAGCCAGCTCCTGGTCGGGGCTGTTTGGCGGGTCGCCTATATCGTGGCGGTTCCACCACTCGGCACAGGTGTCGCGGTCGGCTACGTACAGGTCTTCGTCCTGGTTGTTTACGCGGCGGGTGTAGTAGAGGTGCTGGCTGTCGACCGCCATGCAGGGAAAGAACTCGGCATCGGTGGTATTGATGCGGGGGCCGAGGTTGGAGACGGTGTCGGTCCAGGGGCGGGCGAGGGCGCCCACGGCAAAGGTTGCCTGGCGGCGCATATAGTTCCACTCGGCGCTGTCCTTCACGCCGGCATAGGATGCTATGAGCGACAGGGCGGCATCGGGATAGCCGGCATAGATGAGGCACTTGGCATAGGGTTTGGCAAACTGCCTGCCGCCATTCCTGACGCGGCGGGAGGCGGTCTTAAACACATCGGCAGCCTCGCGGAAGCGGTGGGCCTGGAAGTACCACTCTCCCAGCACGCTGTAGGCGTCGGGCGAGGAGGGGGCTTTGCTGATGGCCTTGCTCATGCGCCGGCAGGCTTTGTCGGGCTGCTTCTTTGCCTTATAGCGCAGGGCCGACTGGTAAAAGCGGTCGGACTTTCTGGAGCCCTGTGCGGTTGCCAGCTTGCAGGTGAACAAGCAACAAATGAATAATAAAATTTTTAATCGCATCTGCACGGGAAAAGTAATAAAAAAAAATAAGACCGCTTGCGGATGCGCCGAAGTGGAGGAATTGGCGGGGACGCCTGCGGGGTTGGGGCAGGCATTTGGCTTTAGGAAATTATAATTGTATGGGTTGCTGAAAAAACTATTGATTAATTCGGAACTTCGTTTCAAAACAGGGTTTAGTTATGTCTACGCTGATCATTTGTCCTAATTGTAAAACACAGTTTGAGCCGGAAGCGGCCATAGCGCAATCTGTGGAAGACCGGGTAAGAAGGGAGTTTAACCAAAAATGGAGTGAACTGGAGAAACAAAAAGACGAGAAGTTCAGGCAGCAGCTTCAGGAGCAGGCACGCAAGGCCGATGAGGAAAAGAAGCAACTGGAGGCACAGCTTGTAAAAGACCTGTCGGCCAGGGTAGGCGCGGACTATGAAAATAAGCTGAAACTGTTGGAAGATACCAACAAGAACAACCAGGCCAAGCTGACCGAAGCGAGGGAAAAAGAACTGGAGTTCCTGAAAAAAATGCAGGAGCTCAAGACAAAGGAGCAGGAGCTGGAACTGGAGCTGCAGCGGAAAATGCTGGAAGAGCGCAACAAGCTGACCGAGGTAATAAAAAAGGAAGAAGAAGAAAAGAACAAGCTGCGCGAAAGCGAATACCAGATGAAAGTGCTGGAGATGCAAAAGCAACTGGACGACCAGCGTAAGCTCGTAGAGGAAATGAAGCGCAAGGGCGAGCAGGGGTCTATGCAGTTGCAGGGCGAGGTGCAGGAGCTGGCATTAGAGCAGTTGCTTACATATTCGTTCCCGTTTGATGTGGTGAAGGAGGTGGGCAAGGGTGTGCGCGGTGCGGATTGTATTCAGACAGTAAGAAACAATTTCGGGCAGGAATGTGGAAAGATCATCTTTGAGAGCAAGCGCACCAAGGACTTCAGCCAGGAGTGGATAGAGAAGCTAAAGGCCGATATGCGGGTGCTGGGCGCAGATGTGGCGGTGATCGTAACGCAGGCCATGCCGAAAGATATGACCAGCTTCGGTGAGCGGGATGGTATATGGATATGCAACTTTGGCGAGGTGCGGGCGCTGGTGCATGTGCTGCGCGAGCTGATAGTGCGTGTGTACACCGCATCGAAGAGCCAGGATAAAAAAGGAGATAAAATGTCGCTGCTGTATAACTACCTGATCAGTGGCGAATTTTCAGAGCAGTGGAGCGCCATAAGAGAGGGATTTATGAGTATGCGCATGTCGATACAAAAAGAGCGCGACCAGATGGAAAAGCTATGGAAGGCGCGCGAAAAGCAACTGGAGAAAGTGCTGCTGAATGCGGCGCACATAAAAGGGTCGATAGAAGGAATAGCGGGGATGGATGTGGATCTGAATCTTTTGACTGAAGAGAATGAGTATCTGCTGGAATAGAATGTTAAGTGAAAAGTCAAAACCTGCCTGCCGGCAGGCAGGGTGAAAAGATGAAAGTGTCTAAATTTCTTTTCCTTTCCAGCGGCCGCTTTTCAGGTAGATGGAGGAGAAGGTGATGAGGCAGGTCCAATATACGAATTCGGAGCCCCAGCACAGGTAGAGCGGGCTGTGCCACCGGCTGATGATAAAGTAGCAATACACAAGGTAGATGCACACACTGGTGATCTCCATAGACAGGTTGATGATGGTATTGCCTGTGCCCACCACGCCGTTGAACACCACGGTGGAGACCGACATGATGAGGGTAGCAACAACAATAACGCGCAGGCTGGGAATGGAAAACGCGATAAGCGAAATATCATCGGAATAAATAGACAGGAACTCGCGTGAGAAGACCAGGAGCAACCCGCACACGACGACGGCATACGCAAGGCTCAGTTTGCAGATCTTGACGATGATGCGCATCACCTCGCGCCGCCGGCCCTGGCCAATGAGGTTGCTGACCATGGTGTTGCAGGTGGTGGCCAGCGCCCAGGTGCCCACACCCACTATGCCAAAGATATTGCGCAGCACCTGCGACGCGGCCAGCGACTGCCGCCCGAGGTGCTCTATGAAAATGAAAAATATAAGCCAGCCACCTATGCTGAACATGAACTGAACAATGAGCGGCGACGCAACAGCCAGTGTGCGCTGCGACAGCGAAAAGTCGAAATGCAGGTAGCGGGAAATGGGGTAGTCGCGGTAGAGCCGGTGGTAGAAGAATATGCCCACCATGGTGGCGCAGTAAAAGATCTCAGAGATGACTGAAGACGCCGCTGCACCCTGGAAACCCATAGCTGGAAGGCCCCACTTGCCGAATATCAGCAGGTAGTCGAACAAAATATTGAGCAGCGTAGCCACCAGCGATCCGTATATCAGCACCTTGGACCGGCCGATGGAGATGAAGAACGAACAGAG
>CAYNGS010000169.1:0-6257 GCA_964396625.1 uncultured Flavipsychrobacter sp. | reverse complement strand
ACAAACAGAAGAAGTACGAAGCCGGCGCGCCCTACCTCGACAGCGCCGTGAAGTACGATCCCAAATCATATATCGACTACCGCGCCTTTATGAAGTGCATCTTCCAAAAGAGCTACCAGAGCGCCATACCCGACTTCTGGGCCGCCAAGATCATCATTGGCGATGGCGATGTGATGGACCATACCTATGACTTCTACCTCGGCCTCTGCTACCTGCAGCTAAACCGGTTCGACTCTGCATGCTACTACCTCGACAAGACCACCACCGATCAGCTCAAAACTCTTGGCGAGCACTATGTGCACCCGCTCGACCTCTTCTACCTCGCCATCACCTACTACGAAACCGAGCGCTACGCACAGGCCGTCGAGACCTTCGACAAATGCCTGAAGCTATACCCGAACTTCTCCGATGCCAAGTATTACAAAGCCATCTGCCTGCGCCGGCTGCACAAACGGGAAGAGGCATTTGCCCTCATAAAAGAGGCCGAGCAGGACTTTAAACAGGGCTACACCATCAACGAAGACAACACCGACTATGAGGCCTATCCCTACCAGGTGGTCAAGCCCATCTACTACTCAGTGCTGGTGAGAGGTTACGATACCAAAGCCCAATAACTGCCACTCATCACAAGCTTTTTTGTGGAAACGCGCTGTGCGTCCAAAGACTCCGCCAGAAGTTATTTGCATTTTAATAACTAATTTTATATGTTTACAATGTTCGTCCCGGATCAGTTATGGTTAAAGCATTCATTTCTTACGCGCATACCGACGTGCATTATAAAGATGAACTGGAAAAACATCTTGCTACACTGCGTCGTAACGGTGAGATAGAAAGCTGGACCGACACTATGATCAGCCCCAGCGAAGTGTGGAACGAATCCATCAGTAAATCGCTCAATACCGCCGACCTCATCATCTGTCTCATCAGTTCCGACTTCCTCAATTCCGACTACTGCTACGACATCGAAATGAGGGACGCACTCATCAGGCACAGGGAAGGCAAGGCGCAGATCATACCCATTATCATTCGCCCGTGCGACTGGAGCGAAACGCCCTTTGCGCACATACAGGTATTGCCCACGCTGGGCAAACCCATTCGCGAGTGGCCCGACCAGGACCAGGCCTATGTGAATGTGGTGGAGGGCATTAAGAAAGCTATCAGAGCTGTAACACAGCCACCGGCTCCCATACTCGCAGCGGCTGCCCCCGGCGCTTCTGCGCCCGTTGCCGATAACCCCGCCACGAAGCCACACCCCAGCTACGAGCACCCGGCCGTGCATAAGGGCCCCAGCACCACCAGCCATACCGACTACACACCCGGCCACGATGCAAGCAGCAAAAAGCCGCGGATGAAGATGACCTATGTATACGGCGCAGCAGGGGTGATACTGCTGTTTGTGATATGGCGCCTTATATCCGGCTCACACACCGATACCGACATAAACATAGCCGACGAGAATTTAGAGAAATTCCAGGGGCTCACTGATTACATACATCGCTTCTCTACCCAGCAACTGGTCATCATCGGTGTCATCTGCGCCATTGCCGGCAAGGTAGTTTGCGATTTCATAGGCATGGCCAACAGCCTGTTCCTAAATGTCATCATAGGCATCATAGGCGGCTTCATAGGCCTTTGGCTGTTTGGCGGCTATCTCAGTGTCTCCGGCAACATCTGGATCAACAAGACCCTTACCATCCTCGTGAGTGTGCTCATCCTCGCTTTTCCGCTCAAGCTCATCAAAGGGCTGTTCAAGGCTTAGTTTCACAGCTGCACTCAGACCAACTATCGCAGCGCCGGTATTCCTTTCGAATATTTTTTTACCGTATCCCATATTTCCTTTTCCTCTCACCCCCATTATCATTTTATAATTAGTACAATTATAAATTTATATTGTTTTGTTTATAAACGGTATAGGCAAACAGATTACGGAGACCCTGTATTATAGTAAAATAATAGTATAAAAGACTCATTTATAATATATAGAAAACGCTAAACAGTCTATCTGCTAACCTGCTTATGTCGCTATGATTTTCGTAAAGTAGTTGTTAATTTGCATAAACAATATGCTTTTTTGAAGATTGATGCTACCCGGTTGATCATTAACCACACATCAAAACTGCAACTGAATCACATGCACCTGGTAAAAGCAAAAAAGCAGATAAATGCCGTAGTCGTTCCCCTCAGAATTTTGCTTGTTGAAGATAACGAAGACGATGTCTTTCTCTTCAAAAACCTGCTGCGGCATACCTCATTTTCCGACGCCGAAATGCTGGTGGCCGGGTCTGTAGACGATATCGGCACCGGTGGCCTTTCAGCGCAGAGTTTCGGCGTCATCATCCTCGACTTCAACCTGCCAGATGGCTGCGGCCTGGAACTGCTGCAAAAGGTTAGGCTCGTCTTTCCCGATGTTCCCGTTATCATACTCACCGTCGACGACAACCTTAAGCTGGCACTCGAGTCACTGCGCCGGGGCGCCGAAAACTACCTCGTCAAGTCGCGACTCACTTACGACGAGCTCGACCGCGCAATCTATTTTGCCATCGAGAGAAACGACATCCACCTCAGGATCAAGCGCAGCGAGCAACGCTTTCGCTCGCTCATCGAGAACCTGTACGATGGCATTGCGCTCAGTGACGCCAATGGCGACCTCTACCCCAGCCCTAAGCCCGATACCCTGCTGGGCTATAAATTCGACGACATCGCTGCCGTCGGCAAGATCAATATTTTCATGTTCGTTCACCCCGACGATGCGCACAATCTGCTCAGTTGCTACAACTATGCACTGTCGTGGCCGGGCAAGCCGGTATACTGCAATGTGCGGCTGCGGCACAGCGCGGGGCACTACATATGGGTCGAAGGCACGATCAGAAACATGCTCGGCGACCCGGCGGTAAGCGCTGTTGTGTCCAACCTGCGCGATATAAGCGAGCGCAAACGATCGGAGGAGCAACTGCAGCACATCAACAATGAGCTGGAGGCCCGTGTGCAGGAGCGCACCGCCCAGCTTGAGGCCGCCAACCACGATCTCGAAGCCTTCTCTTATTCTGTCTCTCACGATCTGCGCGCTCCGCTCAATGCCATAAAATCCATTACCAAATTGCTGGAGCAGGAGCTGAACCCTGTGCTCACCGTCCAGGTGCAGGACTACCTCAACTACATTACCGAGTGCGCCGACAGGGTCATCTGGATCGGCAACGGGCTCCTTAGTTTTTTTAGGCTGGGCGACAAGGAACTGAACAAGACCGATATCAATATGTCCGAACTGGCCCAAAATGTGTGTCGCGAGCTGGCCCACCTCATCACCCCCAACTACTTCATCAGGGTGCTGCCAATGCCGCCCGCCAGGGGCGACTTTGAGCTGATATACCAGGTGTGGCTCAATCTTATCTCCAACGCTATAAAATATGCATCAAAGCAGGAAGTGCCGGAGATACTGATCGGGTTCGACGGCGCTGCGGCTGGCGCATGGTACGTAAAAGACAATGGAGCGGGTTTCGACATGAGTCTTGCCGACAAGCTCTTCAAGCCGTTTCAGCGCATGCACACTAGCGACGAGTTCGAAGGTACCGGCGTGGGCCTCTCGCTGGTGGCCCGCATCATTACCAAGCATGGCGGCAAAGTGTGGGCCGACAGCAAAATAAACCATGGGGCTACCTTCTTCTTTTCTCTGCCAGAGTGACGCTCATGCTTGCGTTTCCGCGCGGTCATTTGCCCGCTTTTTTAGCATTTCTTTTACCTGTGCCGAAGTATAAAATGGCCCTTTCGTCGCATCTTTTATCTGTGCCGCTATTGCGCTCCTGTTCAATGATATCGCAAATGGCGGAGCAGCGTTAATTTTTGTTGTTTTCTTTTTCTGCATTATTGTCGAATAGAGAAGGTTACTTCTCTTAGAATTCTAAAAATAAAAAATAAACTCGCTATGGACACTCGCTATGGGTATTCACGACGATCACATCACCTCAATATAAATCTCCTCGCTGCGCCCCGAAACTGATCATTCCAACTCGGCCAAATTTTGGTGTGTTGATCACAAAAACAAAATTTCAAGCAATTTTCCCACAACGTTTTTTTGCCTGAAAACTCTTTACCCGTCTGCATTTCAGCAGATAAGACCACCGATTTTGTGTGTATCTTCTCGTTTTTCATGTTGTTTCCCGTTCTACTTTTGTTCCCGTTTTTATTTTTTTAACCGTCCTCGTCTCGCTATTGGGCAACTCCGATCTGCGGGCCGGGCACAAAACTTCAATGATTATGAATAACGAACAGCAACAGCAGGCAAAAGCCCTCTACTTCCAGACCGACATGTCCAAAACACAGATCGCCGAACTCCTCAACATCTCCCGCCGTTCCCTCCACTATTGGATCAGGCTCAACAATTGGGACCGACTCAAGCAGTGTAATTCCCAGATGCCCTCGCTCATTGCCGAAAAATGTTATCACATCATGTCTCACTTTTCAGATAATCTGTTATCCGAGCTGCGCGTCATGAAGCCCGTCACCCACAAAGAGGCAGACACGCTCCACAAACTTGCACTCACCATCGGCAAGCTCAAGAACCGCAGCACGCTAAATGAAAGCATGGAGATGTTCGGATTCTTCATGGAGAGTGTCAGCCGCAGATCGCCCCGGCTCGCCAAAGAGATAGCCCCCTTCATAGACGAATATGTTTCATCCCGCGCAGATAGCAATATTCAGGCCCTCATGCCTGAGCATTTCTCAGATCGCGGCTTTATTCCCGTCACCAAAGAAGACATCCTCGAAGAGCAGCTCGATGTCCGCGATGTAGATCACTGGATGAACCTGCCCAAATGCAACCTCGACTTCGAACCCGAAACCTTCAGCGACGAGCCTGCACCCTCCGCGCCCGAAGCCGAAGCACCCGGCGCCATCACACAACCCGGAAAGCAAAACGCCGGCAGCCCCCTTCCCTCGGCTCCCGCAAGCCCGTCTGCACCCTCCCCATCAAAACGCCCCGGGCCGCTACCCACCGGTAAACTATTAATAGAACAATTGGAGCAGCAACTAAAAGATCACGACGATTTCATCAAAGCCAGCCATACCCCACCCCTCAACACCATCGAACAATTCCGCGCCTGGCAACAACAACAACAAACCCCACCCCCGAAAAACAACAAAGCCAAACAGGCAGCGTAAGCGGCAAAAGGTACCGCTTATCCTGCTTTTCCTTAAATCCTGAAAATCATGGTTCAGACAAAAAATTGTGGATAACCCTGTGCAAGAATTGCGCAAAAATCCACCCCGGTTTCACCATCAACCTACTGAAAACCAACAAAAAACCAGAAAACAAAAAAATCAGACTTATCCACAAATCTCAAAAAGGAACAAATTCATAAAATCACAAAAAATTAACTACGACACGATGCAATTTACCAACCACAAATTACCAATTACCCTTAACTTCGCTGCCCGATGAATCTGGAGGTGCTGCAGGGTTTGTACCAGAATGATATCCGCATAAAACAAATAGCGGCGGGGATCACCTTGCCCGGCCACTACCTGAGGGTGTATCTCGATAACCTCCGCGGCTCATCCATCAACTTTATAGCCACTGCTTTATGGAGCGCCACCGATGTGAACCATGTGTTCATACTCAATGACAAAGAAGAGGCCGCCTATTTTCACAACGACCTGGAGCATCTTACAAAGGCACTGGATATCTGCTTCTTCCCCGATTCGTTCAAGCGCACCGGCTACTTCAACGAACTGAACAGCAGCCACGTGATGCTGAGAACGGAGGCGCTGACCAAGTTTGCCCCATCGGCACGGGCGCACGACAGGAAAGTGAACAAGAAGGTGCTGGTCACTTATCCCGAGGCATTGTTTGAGCGGGTGGTAAACCCCTCATCGCTTACCGATAATATGATCAGCATAAAGGTGGGCGAAACACTGGAGGTAGAGGCGCTGCTGGAGCGGTTTGTGTCGCTGGGCTTCCGGCGCGAGGACTTTGTGTATGAGCCGGGGCAGTTTGCCATGCGGGGCGGCATACTGGATATTTATTCGTTTGGCAATGAGCACCCCTACCGCATAGAGCTGTTTGATACGGAGGTAGACAGCATCCGTATCTTCAACCCCGAGACACAGCTCAGTGAGCGCAAGCTGCTGCAGGTATCGATACTGCCCAACATAGAAACGAAATTTGATACGCAGCAGAAAATAAGCCTGCTGGACTACCTGCCGGAAAATACGGTGATATGGGCCAGGGACTTCAACTTCACACTGGGGCGCATAACAAAGAT
>CAYNGS010000168.1:3594-6287 GCA_964396625.1 uncultured Flavipsychrobacter sp. | reverse complement strand
TTCTTTGGTTTAATGCTCTCTACTATACGCTGCAGGCGCTTGCGCTCCTCGGCAGAATGTATCTTGCGGGAGATGGCCACAACGTCATTGAACGGAGTAACTACAACAAAACGGCCGGGCAGGGAAATTTCGCAACTAAGCCGTGGGCCTTTTGAAGAAATGGGCTCCTTTAATATCTGTACAATTATTTCGGGTTTGCCGGTAAATACCTCGGTGATCTTGCCCGACTTAAGTATCTCGGGTTCGTTTTTAAATTTACCAAAATCATCGCCCCATGAAGGGTTACCGTCCACCGCCTGCTTACTGAATTTAACGAGGGATTTGAGATAAGGGCTAAGGTCTGTATAATGTAAAAATGCATCTTTCTCATAGCCAACATCCACAAACACAGCGTTGAGGCCCGGCATAAGCTTCTTGACCTTGCCGAGGTAGAGATCCCCGACAGCAAACTGGTCTTGCCCGCGCCCGTAGTGAAGTTCGACCAGCTTCTTGTCTTCCAGAAGCGCTATCTCGACACCCTCACCCGATGCATTGATAATAAGTTCTTTGTTCATTCGTCGTATACCAATTCCGCTCCGGCTGCAATCGCCCCCATAGTATCAGCGAGGCCTTTAGGCTGTAATAGTAATCGTGCATATTCTATTAACCCAGTGCGAGCAAACAGAATATGCAGCAGATCATTGGCAGCGTTTGTAAGGAAGCAGTGGTTAATAGCCTACTTGTTCTTCTTATGACGGTTCTTTCTCAGACGTTTCTTACGTTTGTGAGTGGCTATCTTATGTCTTTTTCTTTTTTTACCACAAGGCATAACACAATTATTTTATACTGTTACTTTAATGAATTTATATGTTGATCAATTTCACTGCTAAACCCGGGGTCATTTACGACCTTCTTACATTTTTCCAGCAGTTCGATCGCCTTCTTCTTGTCTCCCTTCCCCTCATATGCCTGTGCCAGAAAATACAATGCTTCCTTGTTATCGGGCTCCTGCTTTAATACTGTTTCAAATCGCCCAAGCGCTTTGTCGAACTGCCCCGACTGGATAGACATCCTACCTAACAGCATGTTAGCGGGAATATCATCAGGTTTTTCACGGGTAATGGCTAATAGTATCTGTACTCCCCGCATCGGTTCCCCGGTGCCTTCAATATATCCAGTAGCAAGCGCCAATTTAGTCTCTTCACTACCCGGATCTAACTTTAAAGACTGCTCCAGGCAACTCACTGCTTCCGCTGCTTCCCAAGCCTGCATTGACATTGAACCCTCGTTCTCCATCAATTGCAAAAAGAATTGGCCTGCAAAGGTGAGCTTTTTTTCGGAATTTTCCAATTTAGCAGCTTTTGCACCATAATAAGCCGCCACGGGCAGCTGTTTGTTTCGCTCCCAAAGTTTGGAAAGCCTTATAAAAACAGCAGCCATACGTGAGGAGTCACGGATGGCTGACAGTTCATTTTCAATGGCAGATACCGAATCTGCGGCAGTTTTTGACAGCTGGCCGCTGGAAGCGGATATAATAGAGTCGAAAGAGGCGGGCTTCATGGTGCCAGGGCCCTGGGCTACTTTACCCCCCGAATTAGGCCGCTGCATGTCTGCAACCTGCTTTTTCAGTGGTGGTAGTGTATTACCTCCCCAGTATAAAAGAGCGATCAATGCTACAGCTACTGCAATTGTGATATAGTGTGTTACCCGCAAGGAAATAGATTTTCAGGGCAAAGGTAACGAAATCACACTGCGCTTAGTCGTGCTCTACAAGGTCGGCGTCTGAGTGCTCTACCAGTTCGTGTTTCGAATCTTTCACGGCCTGCACGAATTCTTTTGCAGGTTTAAATGCCGGAATGAAGTGTTCTGGTATTTCGACGGCGATATTCTTTTTGATGTTACGGCCGATCTTGGCAGCGCGCTTCTTCAGAATAAAACTACCAAACCCGCGAACATATACCGGCTCCCCTTCCACGAGCGACGTTTTCACTTCTTTGAAGAAGGTTTCTAATGCCACAAGAATATCCACCTTCGGTATTCCTGTTTTTTCTGCGATGCTACCAACTATATCAGCTTTTCTCATAATGATAAATTGAGTTTAATTAAATGGTGATTACAAAGATATAAAATATTTAACTTGATAGCCTTCACAAAATCAAATATCAAGCCATTTTTTTCATTTTCTGCAAAATAAAGTAGTAAAAGAGATTTTTTTACAACCTTTTAAAAAATAAAAAGGACCTTAATCTCTTTATTATCAATACTTATGATAAATTATCAGCATACTGCTATGATTCAAAATATAAAATTAATGCCCTTCTATTGTTTACTATAAAATATGTAACCAACAGTAATTGTGGGGAATATATTGAGGAAAAAATTCCACAATTGTTGTCGCTTTCGTTCAATTATAAGTAAAATAAAATACAATATATTTTTAATTTTTTATTGCTGTTTCTCCATATTTTTTAGTGGGCTTCTTATCGTTCGTGGAGTACTTTTGCACCCACAATTCTAACAGTTTGGAACAAAATAAGCGAAAGGCGGTGGCGTGGTGGCTTTTAGCAGGAGTGATCATGATCATCATCCAAACACTGCTGGGCGGGGTGACCCGCCTGACGGGGTCCGGCCTGTCTATAACAAAGTGGAACCCCTTATTCGGAATTCTGCCGCCGCTTAACGCCAAACAATGGAACGACGCTTTTGAAGGGTAT
>CAYNGS010000168.1:0-3584 GCA_964396625.1 uncultured Flavipsychrobacter sp. | reverse complement strand
CGCTGGGGGACTTTAAGTCGATTTTTTTCTGGGAGTGGCTGCACCGGTTCTGGGCACGCATGCTGGGGATCGTTTTTGCAGTTGGATTCGCGTACTTCCTGGTAAAGAAATATTTCGACAAGCAGATGATAAAGCCATTTATCATCTTGTTTCTGCTGGGCGGGCTGCAGGGACTGATAGGCTGGCTGATGGTAAAGACGGGCCTTAACTCAGAAGATGTGCACGTGAACTACATAGCGCTATCGGTGCACTTTATCTCGGCCATGATACTAGCCTGTTATACACTGTGGTTTGCATTGCAACTGCTGGTGCCGGCAGAAAAAAGGATCACCAACCGGCGACTGAATCGTTTTACGATCATTCTTATTGCTGTGTTGTTTGTGCAACTGACGTATGGGGCATTCATGGCGGGCCTAAAGGCTGCTGCGGCAGCGCATACATGGCCGGATATCAATGGGAGCTATTTCCCGGAAACACTGGGCACAAACAGTCTTATTCACGATAACAATATTGGCGCACTGAGCATTAATGTTCAGTTCGTGCATCGCACGATCGCCTATTTATTGTTTACCCTGGTTATGTTTTGGTTTGGCGCGGCAGCCCGGGCATCGAAAGCGGGAACAAGCCTGCTGCGCACTACAAGGTGGTGGCCTTTTTTGCTGGTATGGCTGCAGGTGATACTTGGCATTGTTACCGTGTTGTGTTCGCCCATGATCGTGCCCGGAAAGTTTGGCACGTTTGAAACGCTGGCAGAGCTGCACCAGCTTGTAGCCATGTTTTTGCTGATGTCGCTGGTGGTGAATTTGTATGTAACCCGGGACCCCTGACCCCTGAAGGGGGACCATGCATTAAGCTGAATGCCCGCGTCCGGTATTATCGGATGAATTTGCCTATTACAGGAAAACTTTTTAGCTCATCCCTTTCCTGCTTGTAAATATAGAAGAGGTATATGGCAAATAAGACGGTTCCGATGGCTATGTGCAGCAGGGAGCCTGGTATAAAATAACCGATACCATAGTTAATAAAGAAGAGCAGCAGCATTAACCCAAGGTATTTCATCAGTCGCGGCAGGTCGTAGGGTATGGGATAGTATTTCTGGCCCCAGAAGTAGGAAAGGAACATCATAACGCCATAACAAAGCAGCGTGCCCCATGCACAGGCATAGTAGCCCCACGACGGAATAAACAACCAGTTGAAAACAACGGTAACCAGCGACCCGCAGATCATGATGTACGTGCCGAAGTGTGTCTTGTCGGTAAGCTTGTACCATACGGTGAGGTTGTAATACACCCCGAGGAAAATGTAGGAAAGCAATAAAATCGGCACCACACCGATGGCCTGCTGGTATTTACCAATAAAGTGCTTCCAGACATCGATATACAACATCACATTGAGGAACATAAGCGTGAGCAGTATGATAAACCACTTCATGACGCGGGCGTAGGTGAGCCTTGCATTCTTCTCGCCGGAAATAGAAAAAAAGAAGGGTTCGGCGGCCAGGCGGAATGCTTGTATTGCGAGGTTGATAAGGATGGCAAGACGCAATGCGGCCGTATAAAAACCCAGCAGCCGCAGCGACTCTGTGTCGGAAGCAGGATATAATTTCTGGAACATTACCCGGTTCAGAGAATCATTGATCTGCCCAGCAAAACCTGCGATAAGAATGGGATAGCCGTATTTGATAACGCGCCTGAAGACGGCCACATCAAAAACGGGACGATAATCCTTTAGCTCGCCAAACAACAGCAACAATGTCACAGCAGACTGCAGCATATTGGCAAAGAGTATAAACCCCAGCCCCCAGTGGCTTTTATACCACTGCCCGAATGCGCCATTGGGGCTGAGCGCAGCTATATTTTTACCGAAGCTGAAGAGGAAAACGATGGTGACAACGAAGACGATTATGCCGGCCACCTTTGTAAACGCGTATTTTCTCGGACGGTTCTCTTTGCGCAGGCGGGCATACGGCAGTGCCGACAGAGTATCGAGCGCAATAATTATTGCGCACCAGCCTACATACTCCACATGGTCGCCCAGCTCAGCAAATGAAGCCAGCGGTATACGAAACAGGTATAGCAAAATGGTGAGCAGCGCTGTGGTCAGCACCATGGCAGTTATCTGCGTCCTGTATAGTTTTTGCTTGTCCTCTGTGGTGCTGAAACGGAAATAGGATGTTTCCATGCCATAGGTGTACAGCACATTCATAATAGGAAAAAGAGAATACATATAACCGTATCTCCCGAACTCTACCTGGCCTTCCCTGGACACCAGGATGTAAGTAAAATATGGCGTGAGCAGGTAGGTAAGCAGGCGGGCAGCTATATTGCTGACTCCATACCACACTGTTTGACCTGCAAGTTTTTTTAGAGATGACAAAGAGGAAAATTAGAATTCAAAAGTAAAAATTCAACGGCAGAAAAATGAATATAACAGCAAGTTAAAAGTTAAATGGCTGGAAAGAATGTCCGGTTATATTCTGAATCGAGCACAAAGAGGGTGTTTTATTGAAATTTTGGAATAATGTTTACTTTTAAACGGTAATAAAACAAAATTGAACATGAAAAAAATCAGTGCTGTCATCATTGCCTTACTGGTAGCAGGCGTATCGCTTAGCCAAAAGGCGGCCACCCAAAAAACCGTCGCAACAACCGCCCAGAAGACCGCTGTAAATGCGCATAAAAGCGCCGTAGGAGGGCTTATCACTGATGCCCGCAGGCGCCCGATAATAGGCGCAGAAGCTTTTATCTACCAGGCCGATTCAACTATTATTGCTTCCGGATACACTGATTCCATGGGTAACTATGAGACCAATTCAGTATTGCCGGGAAAATATGACGTAAAGATCGTATACCCCTCTGCCAAGGCGATACTGGTGAAGGCAGTAGTTATAAAATCCGGCGTCACGCAGATATCGTTCAAGGCCGACCCGCCCGCAGCCGACACCACCTACCTGTATACTGATCTGGTTCCGAAGGCGGCACCCGCGAAGAAGACAAAGAAATAAGGTGCGGCTGTTCAACACTGCTTTGTTAAAAATAGTTAACTCCAATACTTTAAAACCATTTAATGCGATGGTTTTTTATACTTTTGAACTGCGCACTATAGATAACAGTTATTAAGCTGTTGACTGGCACAATGCGCGATCGGCCTTCGCCAAAAGGCGTTTGCTGATAAAAAAATAAAAAATGGCTACCGGCAAAAAAGCAAAACCATCTTACTTTAACGCGATCATGGGCATAGCCCTGGTGCTATTCCTGCTGGGTGTGCTGGGATGGCTGCTGATAAATGGCAGGGCGCTGTCGCGGGCTTTTAAGGAAGACCTGGAAGTGAATGTAGATTTTCATGACAATGTATCAGACGAAAGCGTGAGGAGAATGCAGTCGATACTTGATAAGCAGCCCTTTGTGCGCTATTCGCGGATCATAACCAAGGAAGAGGCGGTGAAGATGGAAAACCAGGTAGAAGGCGGCAATATGGTTGATTTTTTGGGCTACAATCCGTTATTCACCTCCATATCGCTGAAGCTGCATGAGGAATATGTAAATAAAGACAGCCTTGAAAAGGTGAAGCGGTTCGTGCTGCAG
>CAYNGS010000167.1:0-6292 GCA_964396625.1 uncultured Flavipsychrobacter sp. | reverse complement strand
CCAACGGCATGTACCTGCTGAACTTCCGTTCATCTACAGAGAACAAAGTGTTCCATATGGTTATCGAAAAATAAGAGCATAAACTTTGCAATAATAAAAAAGCGTGAAGCCGGTCAGCTTCACGCTTTTTTGTTTTCAATACTTATGCTCGTGTTTACCGTCCAAATTAAAATAGCGTCAATCCAGCCCTTCGCTATGCCATATAAGCTGTTCCAGGTCTGCCTGGTCAATGATGCTGGCCCGGTAGGGAGCTAAGGGGTCCCATTTATTTTCGTCAACCCTTCTTTCGGGGTGAGCGATCCACAGCATTTTTTTATTTTTGTCAATAACGAATATTTTGCCGTAGGGAAAATTCATGGACACGAACAATGAGCCATCCTGCATTTCATAAACACTGCCTCCGCCACCGCTTGCCTGTTTATTATTCAGGTCCTCTACCGAACAATCATACTCCCATTCTTTTTTTAGCCCGCGCGCCTCGCCATATGCAGGCTCTTTCAGTATCAGCACCTGTGGTGAAATGCCGGTGTCATATAAATTGTTGTTGAACAGTATCAGGTCTCCGCTTTTCGTCTTCCTGCAGCTATGCTGCCCGAGAAACAGATCGTTTTGAAACATATGCTCGATCTGCAGCGGTGTGCCTATAGAAGACGACCGAAGTGCGGAGTCACTTATGCTGCCCGCTTTTAAAATGGTACCATATGTGTTTAATACTTTTCCGGATGGATAACTGATCTTTACGATCCGGTTGAAAGCAGCATAGCTGAGGTATATGACTTGCTGCTGCTCATCAAAATAAAATGAATTCTCATGACCGAACAGCATCACATCCTTCAATCTTTCTGTGTAGAATGAATACAGGTCAGACTGTGCATAGTAATCCGATGATTTCCACGACCACACAATATTGCCCTGCGCATCAAACTCATACAACATCCCATCGAAAATTTTTGGAAAAAAAGTGAATTGGGCATTAGGTGCGTGATACCTGTTTTCATTTGATTTTCCCGCGGTCTTCGTTACATTCTTACTCCCCAACACCATGTAGTGGCCATTTGACAGACGCGTAAACTCGTGGTGATACAGTATCCTGTCTCTGTCGCGGTCGGCACTGTCCTTCGCAAAACTGATCGCAGGGGCTTTCCACAACACCTTTCCATTGTAGTTCACTTCAAGGGCATCACGGCCATAAAGCATCGTGATCGTATGCTGCGGAGTACATTTTACATCGCAGCCGGCCGACATGAACCCATTAAGATCGGGGAGGTACCATACCGGCTCTCCGTCTGTATCATACATCGTCCGGGAACCATTGAGCATAACGTAGCTATGGAAATCAGCATTTTTCTTTAGGGTTACTCTTAGCCTCGTATTTGCGGTATCTACCTGGGGTATGCTGCCTGTCGAAAAATGATATAGCTCACTTTTTTTTGTTTCCTTGCCACTTACCTCATACACCACCCGCCACGTATAAAGCGCGCCAAATGATGGCACTTTGGATACGACCCGGTTGCGCGTTGAAGAGGCCGATGTAACTATAGCCTTGAAAACACTTTGATCATTAATATTTCCCGGCGCGATTTCTATTTTATAAGAATCAATGCCGCTCACCGAAGGAAAAGAAAATCCCACGATCCTGTAATTCAGTGTTGCTCCTTCTTCCGGGAATATGCGTGCGCTGGCGCGGTGGCACATCAAAACCAATGAACAAACAATTACGACAAGACACTTTTTTGGCGCTGGCTGCATAAGGGGTTTCGCTAAAGGCTTTTCGAGGTTTTGGTTAGATGTCGCATGTTGCAATTATTGTAGTAAAATAATTACTCTGCTTAGCAACTTTTTCTATCTGGGGTAAATATCACTTATGTTGTGGCGTTAGCGTTGCGCTTAATGAGCACCGTCTGTCCAAATGAGTTGCTCAAGTTCTCTTTGGCTCAAAATGCTGGCGCGATAGGATGGGGCAGGATCCCATTTTTCTCCATCTGTCTTCTTTTCGGGCTGTGCACTCCAAAGCAGGTTTTTATTTTTGTCTACGATAAAAACTTTACCAAACGGGAAATTCATAGAAACAAATACGGAGCCATCATCCATCTCATTTACGTTTCCTCCGCCTCCATTCTGTTGACTGCTGCCATAGTCACCGATGGAGCAGTCAAATGCCCATATTTTTTTGAGTTGGCCGGAAGCATCTTCCCGAAACCTGACGACCTGTGGTATCACCCCGGTATCGTACATGTTGTTGTTGAATAAGATCAGCGTGCCGTCCTTCGAGATCCGGCACGAATGCTGACCCAAAAACAAGTTGTTTTCGAACATGTGTTCAACTTCGATCGGCGATGGCGCGATGCGGCCTGCCGAAGCTGTCTGAGTGTTTCCGGCTTTGTATGTCTTACCGTAAGTGTTAAGGACCTTGCCTGAGGGATAGCTGATCTCAACGATCCGGTTGAAGCCGGAATAGCTTACATAAATGACTTTGTTCTTGTCGTCAAAATAAAACGAATTCTCATGACCGAACAACATGGCGTCAGTTATGTTGTCATTGTAAAATGAATAGAGATCAGAATGCTCATAATAGTCCGCTGATTTCCACGACCATACAATGCTTCCCGTTGAGTCAAATTCATACAAAGTGCTGCCCACGATCTTCGGGAAGAAGTTGAACTGCCCTCCGCGCTTGCGCCCGCCTGCATCAGCTCCCAAACCCGCTCGTGATACATTCTTGCTGGCCAGGGCCATATAGTGCCCGTTTGGCAAGCGCGTGAACTCATGGTGATACATCATCCGTTCGTTCGTTTGCCTGGCGGTGTCATAATATGTGATAACCGGCGCTTTCCACAACACCGTACCTTCATAATTTACCTCATAGGCATCCTGGCCGCAGAGAAACGTAATGGTATGCCGGTCTGTATACTTAATATCGTAACTGGGCGCGCCCAAGCCTCCCGTGTCGGGCAGGTACCACACTGGTTTCCCCTCCATATCGTACATGGTACGTGTGCCATTCAGCATAACGTAAGAATGGAAGTTCTTGTTTTTCTTCAGCGTCCGCAGCCGGGTATCGGGGTTGTTTGCCTGTGGTATGGTGCCTGTGGAAAAATGATATAATGCGCTTTTTTTTGTCTCGTTAATTTTTGACGTGTACACTATGCGCCAGGTGTACTCCGTACCGAACGACGGAAGTTCGGCAATGATTTTGTTTGTGGTTGACCTGGCTGAAGTGATCTGAGGACGAAACAAGCTTTCATCGGCCACCATTCCCGTGGAAACCTCTATTTTATAATTGGTTACGTCCTGTAAAGCAGGAAACGAAAAGCCCACGATACGATAATTTAATTTTGCTCCTTCCACCGGAAATACACCGGCTATGGCTCTAGGAGAAATCACAAGGAGAGAAAGCAAAAATGGAACGATGCAAGCGGCCTGTCTGCCCCAAAAAGAGGGCAGCCGAAAAGGTGTATGGCGTAGGCTATAGTATTTCACCGGCATCATTAGCGCTTGCTGTGGTCAAGTTAGATATTCAGTGGGGTAATCAGTTAAAAGTTGGGGTAAATGGTCATTTTGTTGTCGTGTTAATGTGAGTGATCGTTGCCCCTGTGCAGTTTAAAAAACCAGTGAGAAATAGATGGAAATGACGTTACTGTTTTGTTTCCTGGTTCCATACGAGGCGCTCTAACTGTTCCTGGCTGGTGATCATGCTGGCCCGGTATAAAGATATTTTTTCCCATTTTTTTTCATACGAATTCCACTTTTCAGCCATAGCGCTCCACAGGATTTCCTTTTTCATATTTACAATGAACACCTTGCTATATCCCGAACTCATCGTTGCCAGCAGTGCGCCATCGGGCAATTCTTCAACGTTGCCGCCCGAGCCGAAGTTCAATTTGCTTTGCAGTTCTTTGTCCCCATCTTCCAACTGGCATTCATACTCCCAGATTTTTTTTAGGGTGTCCCAGGCAAATGCGGGCTGCTGCATCATCACAATCTTAGGGAGTGCGCCCTGGTTGCAGAAGTTATTGTCGAATAAGTACAGGTATCCCTGCC
Organism: uncultured Flavipsychrobacter sp.; assembly: GCA_964396625.1. Taxonomy (GTDB): domain Bacteria; phylum Bacteroidota; class Bacteroidia; order Chitinophagales; family Chitinophagaceae; genus Nemorincola. The sequence goes on along the minus strand of CAYNGS010000167.1, from coordinate 2,251 downwards.
TGGAGCACCTGCAGCAGTGCTGTCCACAAAACATGCCATTGCCCGCCTGTAGCCCACCTGGCTTGTACTGATCAATGTCCTCCTTCTTAAATATTTTTCCGTAAGTATTCAGTGTATAGCCCTCAGGGTATTTGACCTTGATAACACGGCTGATATCCTTCAGGCTCATATACACTGCTCTGTTTTTTTCGTCGAAATAAAATGCATTGTCGTGCACTTTCAGGTCAACCCGCCTGCCTCTGGGGGAAACGTGATTGATCATATCGGAGCCGGAAAAATAACTCGCGGTACAGTAGGACCAGGCAACATTTCCGTGTTCGTCATATTCTATAACGGTGCCGAAAGGGTAAGCATGATAAAGCTCGGTATATTCCGGTGTCATCTTGTCAACTGTGCCGATGTAGAGGCTGGTATCGATGCCACGGTTTGAAGCGGACGCCTTAAGATATACAGGCACATTTTTGAAACCCATTACCATGTAGTGGCCATTAGTTAGCCGGGTAAACTCGTGGTGGTAATGCTCCACCGTGTCTCCGCTCACTTTCCCGTTATTGGGCCCCCGCCACAATATCTTTCCATTGTAATCCAATTCAAATACATTGTACAGGCCAAGCATGGTAATGGTACTTTGCGGGGATATTTTCATATCCCGCATATCGCTGTTTTGCAGGTTGAACTCGGCGTTCTCTGGAAGGAACCAAACCGGCCGCCCCGACATATCGTATAGTGCTTTTGCTGCGTCGATAAAAACATACGCGTTTTTATACTGGCCCCCGTTTTTTAAGATTCTGAGGTGCATCACGGATGTATCCACACCATCGGCATTTCCGGTGCTGAAGTGGCGGAATGTCTTCCTTGCTGCTGCATTATCGCCTTTACTCAGAACGCGCCAGGTGTATTGCGACCCAAACGACGGTACCTCGCCAATTATTTTGTTAGTGGAAGCATCGATCGTTTTCACGATATTTTTTTTAAAGGAATCTTCACTGAAATAGGTGCCGGTCGCTATTTCGATCTTGTATAAGTTGGCCTGCCGGTTCTTCGGGAAAGAAAAACCAATTAGCCTGTAATTCAGTACGCTTGCTTCATGAGGTAAAACCTGGCTTTTTAGCTGGGAAGAGGTCAATAAAACGAACAATAAACCGGTCAATACTTTAGACATAAAGAAGCATTAGTCGAAGAAATATAAATATAAAATTTTCTTTTGTAAAAAAATCTTTTATGATGGTATAATATTGGAAATTCCAAATAATTGCGCGTTATTTTTTCGAAAATTAATTTTTTTTAACAAAAATGATATATCTTAGGTGTAAAATTTAATTTAAGGTACTCATTTAGAGGGATATAAGTTATTGCTGGAAGTATTATATCTGATTAATTATTTTAAAAACAATGTAAATAAAAAACAGCGTATGAAAAAGTTCTATTCATTACTATTTCTTTGTTGTGCAAGTTTCATGGGATTTGCACAAACTAGTACTTACAGTTCTGCCGGCGCTTATGTTTACACAGTTCCGCCGGGAGTCACTTCGCTTGGTGTTGATGTTCGTGGCGCACAAGGTGGAACTTATGCTGGGGGAACCGGAGGAAAAGGCGGACAGATACTTGCTACCCTCGCAGTAACCGGTGGGCAGGTCTTGTATGTTTTTGTGGGCGGTGCCGGAGGAAATGGCAATGGCAGTGCAGGTGGAACCAGTGCCGGTGGTGAAGCGGGTGGTGTGGGCGGTAACGGCGGCGGGGGTTCAGGCGGCGGAGCAGCAAGCGATATTCGTACAAGCACCGCAGGTGGTGCCACATCAGGTGTGTCGTTAAGTTCCCGCCTCGTGGTGGGCGGCGGTGGCGGTGGTGGTAACTGGAGCTGCAGTTCTCAGTGGCCGGGAGGCACGGGCGGTTATCCTGCAGGTGCCGGTGGCACCGGTTCTTGCACCGGTGGCACAACAGGTGGCAGTCAGACAACAGGCGGATACGGACTGGTTTATTATTCACTTTGCGGGTGCTCAGGCACCAGTGGCAGCTTCGGTGCTGGCGGCTCCGGTAATTTCTGGGGCGGCGGCGGCGGCGGCGGCTGGTACGGCGGCGGCGGCGGATCCGAAACATCTGGCGGCGGCGGTTCATCTTATTATGGAGGCGCAGGCGTGTCGGGCGCAACCCCAAATAACGGGTTCCAGTCAGGTGCAGGGCAGGTGACTATTACTGTATTGTGCTCTGCACCGGGAACTGTGACCGGAAGTCTTGCAGTTTGTGTTGGTGC
>CAYNGS010000166.1:0-6292 GCA_964396625.1 uncultured Flavipsychrobacter sp. | reverse complement strand
TAAAGTAGCGGTGTATGCCGTAGACCTTTATGACGGCAAGGAAGCGGTGACACCTGACGAGGCCGGCAAGCTGATGAGCGGACTGGACCCCAACCGGGGCGAAGCGATAATAAAAGGTTTGATCCAGAAGATCGGGAATACTAAGACAATAGCCACGCTTGGCTGGTGTATGGGGGGCAGCTGGTCGTTTACCGGCAGCGTGCTTGCCGGCACACAGGCAGCGGGTTGCGTTATGTATTACGGTTTTCCGGAAAAAGACGCGAACCGTGTGAAGCCACTGAAATGCGATATACTGTATATACGCGGCAGCAAGGACAACTTCATAAAGGAAGCCGACGTGGCGGAACTTGAACATAAGGTGAAAGTGCTCGGACACAGTTTCACGCTTTACAGCTTTGATGCAGTACATGCATTCGCGAACCCCAGCAATCCGCACTATGACGTGAAAGCAGCCACAGAGGCCCAGGGGTATTCGTTAAAGTTTCTGAAAGAGAAGCTATCTGTAGAATAGTGTATGGATAACTTTTACGGGAGAGGAAGATTTTTTTTGAAAAAAAGCAATTATTTCTACCTTCATTATCCATTATGATTCACCCGGATACAGAACTCAGGTTCATCAGTGCTGAGAAAGGTTATGGAATAGTTGCAACGAAGTTTATCCCTAAAGGAACAATCACCTGGGTGCTTGACCCCCTGGACCGCGCGTTCACCCCCGAGGAAATTAAAAAACTGGATCCTGTGTACCAGGATAAGCTGGATACTTACAGCTACCGCGACCATGACGGACGGTTCGTCCTGTGCTGGGATAACTCGAAATATATCAACCACAGCTTTCATTCCAATTGCATCACCACAGCGTATAATTTTGAACTGGCTGTAAGAGATATACAGGCGGGAGAAGAACTTACTGACGACTACGGCTACCTGAATGTTACCGAACCTTTCGAGTGCCTGCCCGAGCCGGGGACAAGCCGACGCATGGTAATGCCGGACGACCTGCTTCACTTTCACGGCGAGTGGGATGCGAAGCTAAAAGACGCTTTCAGGCATTTTAATAAAGTGCCTCAACCATTTCTCAATCTTATAGACGCGCGATATAAGGCCAAGGTGTGTGATGTTGCTGCCGGCAGGGCCGAAATGGACTCGATACTAAACTGTTACTATGCCGGAGAAACCAAGGCACTGGCTGTATAGATATTCAGATCACCAAACTCTGCCTGCCCTCATGTGAACGGGCCAGTACACTTCCAATTCCGTGTTGCTTCCCCAGGCTTTCTTCAGGTCGTTCAATACGAGATTCAGCGGGTCAGTATGTTCGTTTTCGATGTAGTGCCTGACGCCCGACCATGTACGGAGATAGCCGATCATCTGGTCGAATGTGTACATCTTCCGGATGCCGAAGGTGGGCGTGGGAATCTCATCGAAAGGGAAAGGAATCGTTTTATACCCGGCGTCTACAAGATCACGCTCTTTGTCCCAGTAGGCATGAGTAATATCGCAGTAGAAATGATCGATGACGTGGTTTATTTCTGGTGTCAGTTTTAAATTGGTGTAGGTCCATGCGGCGATTAGGGCCCCTGGCCGGGCCACCCGCCTGACCTCTTTGTAAAAAGTATCGAAATCGAACCAGTGAATGGCCTGTGCAACGGTTATGAGGTCGATGCTTTTATCGGTAAGCGACGTTTGCTCACCGCGCTCCAGGAGATAAATAATGTTGTCTTTTTTCCCGGCATGGCTGAGCTGTTCCGCGCTGATGTCTGTGGCAAAAACTGTCTTGAATCGCTCTGACAGTTGCACCGCTACCTGGCCGTTGCCGGTGCCACAATCCCAGGCCGTGTCGAAATGGCTGACATGAGCGTACAGAAAATCAAAAACACTTTGTGGTGAGGTGGGCCGGAATACCGCGTAGTCGGCGGCACCCGTCGAAAAGTTATCTATTACCTGTTTCATAGGCCGGTAAAGTTACGACTGCGCAAACTTTCCTGAAACTTAACATTGGCATAAAACAGCAAGGCCGGGCATAATTTTTATATAAAACTGTATACACAAAGAAAATACAGAAAATGTTCCTTTCGGATATCATTACAGAAAAGATACTCAGTGAAGGGCCTATCTCGTTCCACGATTTTATGGACATGTGCCTGTATTATCCCGGTCTGGGCTACTATACTTCGACTAAAGACAAGATCGGGAAGAAGGGTGATTATTATACAAGCCCCAGCCTCACGCCTGCCTTTGGAGCCACCATAGGGCGGCAACTGGAGGAGATGTGGCGCCTGCTTGGCGAACCCGAATTTACCGTTGTTGAATATGGGGCGGGCATGGGTTTTCTTTGCCACGATATACTTGAATTCTTAAAGAGCAACAATGCGTTTTACGATAAACTAAACTATTGTATCATTGAAAAAAGCCCCGCCATGCGGGAAAAGGCCACTCTGCACCTACCGGAAAAAGTGAGGTGGTATGACTCGATCGCTGACCTGGGCACGATAACCGGATGCGTTTTGTCCAATGAGCTGCTTGACAATTTCGCTGTGCACCGCGTGGTGATGGCAGAAGAATTGATGGAAATATTTGTGGATCACAGGAATGGATTCGTAGAGATACTACAGCCTGCATCGCGGGAGCTAAAAGACTATTTTTCGGAGCTGGATGTGACCTTGCCAACCGGCTACTGCACAGAAGTAAACCTTGAGGCAACCAAATGGATAAGAGAAATAGCCGGCGCACTGGAAAAAGGCTATGTGCTGACTATAGACTACGGTTACGCATCGCACGAACTGTATCGCGAATACCGATGCAGGGGCACCCTGATGTGCTATAACCGTCACAAAATCAATGACCACCCTTATAGCAACATCGGCGAACAAGACATTACAACCCACGTAAATTTTTCTGCGCTGCATCATTGGGGAATGAAGAATGGTCTGAATAGTTGCGGATTCACGGACCAGGCACATTTTCTGTTGTCGCTTGGCTTTGAGGACCATTTCAAAAAAAAGGGACTCGAGAACAACGATCTGGACGGGGGAAAGATAGCCTTCCTGCTGCACACGCTGCTGGTGGATATGGGCAGCAAGTTTAAGGTGCTGATACAAGAAAAAGGCGCGGCCGAAAGGAAACTCTCGGGTCTGCGATACACACGAAACCATCATGGGACGGCAATGTGGGCCTGAGGCGCGGCTATATAATTCTTTTTACAGAAGGCTTTGCGTCGGGATCATCGAGGCCGACCAGTTGAATAATGCTGGGCTTTTTACCTACCTCAATTGTGCCTAACAGATCCTGCATCTGCAGCGCGCGGGCGCCATTCCGCGTAGCCCAGGTGAGCAGCAGCTCCCATTCTATGTGCGGATAATGCTGCCTGATGCACAAAATCTCTGAGAGCACTGAAAGGCCGTAATTTGATGCGAGGCTGTCCGTACCAATGCAGATATTGGCATCTTCGCTGATGAACATGTTGATGTCCGGCAGTGCGTCTTCGATATAGAGGTTGGCATTGGGGCAAAGACACCAGTACACTTCACTTAGCCGACTGTGCGCATACTGTACATCGAGGTGTTTGGTGTAGGTGTTGTGCACAAAAATAAACGGGTGATGGGGTGACATCCATTCGAGGTAGGACTGTATGGAAGACCTGCCGGTGGGTGTAAAAAAGCTGTCGTCGATACCAAGAGCCAGCAGCAGGTCGGTGACCGCGCCTTCTTTAGCGGTATAGTATTTATTTTCTTCTTCGCTCTCCTGGTTGTGAATAGAAATGATAACGTCCTGGCGGTGCATGTCGATGAGGCGGAACAAGGACGATGAGACGGAGTATGGAGCATGAGGCACGATAGCCTGCTTCAAAATCTTGTCCATTTCGGGCTGGCCGGCAAACGAATTGTATGTCTGCTGGGCGTATGCGAATGAGCCCGCTGCATTGTGCTCATTAAAACCGATGGACTCAACAAAGGTGTAAAAATGCAGCTTATCCAAAGCCCGCAGATCGAGCGTATCTGTTGTATTAGCAATGTCACCGACCGCCACTACCCCGTTTTTTATCAGTTCATCGTAGGCATCGTGCCGGGCTGCAGATTTTTTTTCGTCGGAAAATCCGTTGCGATGCATGGGAATCATTTTCAGGAACGGGATCAGCCCTGTGTGCTCAGGAATGAAACCCTTCATATGCGACAGCTCGAGGTGGCAATGCGCATTCACAAAGCCCGGGGCCAATATGCCGTCGTAAAAGGTAGCTTGCTGCCTGCCGTTCTGCTGAATAGAAATAATTACGCCATCCTCTCCCACCTCAACAACGGTTTCGGCCGGCAGCCATCCGTTCCCGTCATGTATTTGTTTTGCCGTGATGAAAGACATCGCCGATCCTAACTTTTAAAGTGTTTTAACAGTACTACTTCGCGCTCGTCGAGATAACGCCATTTGCTGCGCGGAAGATTTTTCTTTGTGAGGCCGGCGTACATCACACGATCCAGCTTTTCGACCTCATAATTGAGCGACTCAAAAATACGGCGCACTATCCGGTTGCGCCCACTGTGTATCTCGAGGCCCAGCTCATTTTTTTTGTCGAGATAAGCGAGGGCATCTACTTTGGCGATACCATCTTCCAGTTCCACTCCTGCCACGATCTTTTCGAAGTCGGCATTGGTAAGCGGGCGGTCAAGGGTAACCTGGTAAACCTTCTTTATGTTGAACGAAGGGTGCGAAAGTTTTTGGGTGAGGTCGCCGTCGTTTGTGATGAGCAGCAAGCCTGATGTATTGCGATCGAGCCTGCCCACAGGAAACAATCTGTCAACGCCGGCGTTGCCGACCAGTTCCATAACCGTTCTGCGCCCCTGCGGGTCATCATTTGTGGTGATGAAGCCCTTGGGCTTATTCAGCAAAATATAAACGAGTCCCTTTTGCGGCGTCAGTTTTTTTCCGCTCATGGTTACTTTGTCATCGTGCTTCACCCGGTAGCCGGGATCGAGTACCAGTTCGCCATTCACTTTTACTTTGCCCTGCCTTACCAGTTCGGCTGCATCCCTGCGGCTGCACTCGCCACTGTGGGCGATAAACTTATTCAGCGGCATCTCAAGGCGCGGGCCTTCTTTTTGTTCTATGTCCTTTTCATCTTCATCCGAGTCGTCATCGTCGATGTATTTCTTTTTACGTCCCTCGCTGTGATCGTGAACATGCTTTTTCCTGAACGCACTGTTCACTTTCTTTTTATCGAACGGGCGTTTAGGCCGCTCCTCCGGCGTATCCTCGCCTAATGCGCCAAATACTTTGTCTTCATGTATACGTGGTTTGGAGGGATCATGCTCATCGTCCACCTTTTTCTTTTTCGGCTGGCGGAACGCTTCGTTCATCACGTCGCCAAAAGACTTTTGCTCCTGTTCGGAAGCTTCTTTTTCCTTATCGAAACGCGGCTTATCCGACGCACCCTTTTTACCTGGTGGTTTTGGCCGATCGCGGAAAGGCCTTGTATCCTGCTTCCTGGTCTTATCAAATTCGCGGCGTGGCTTGTCGTCGTTTCCGTCGCCGTTGCGGTCGTTGCGTTTAAAGGAAGGCTTATCGAAAGTGCGCTTAGGGCGGTCGCTGAATGGCCTGTCATCTCCTTTGGCACGTTTATCAAACTCTTTACGCGGGGCGCGTTCTGCGCCCTTATGATCTGCATCATCGCGCCTGAACGATGGCTTGTCGAAACTGCGCTTAGGTCTGTCGTCTCTTTTCTCCCGCTTATCAAATTCTTTACGCGGAGGACGCTCGCCGCCGTCTTTATTTCTATCGTTCCTGTCGAATGAAGGCTTGTCGGAGCGCCCGGCGCGGTCTCCAAAAGGTTTATCAAAACTTTTCCGTGGCTTGCGGTCGTCATTCTTTCCATATCCCCTATCCTCTTTTCCAAAAGAGCTTTTTCTCTCGCCTGAAGCACGCCCCGGTTTGTCGGCATCTGTTAGTCTGCCAGAATATGGCCGGGATGAACCTGACCCTGACGCCCGCGGGGAACCCGGGCCTGGCGACCGACCGTCGTAGTTCTTTTTGAAAGGCTTTTTATCACTGTTATACCCTGCCCCACCGCCTTCTTTCCTGAAATTACTTTTCGACCCCGGACCGGTGTTTTTGCCGGGAGCACCATGTGGTGAATTTTTTCGCATGTAAATTAATTGCTTTACGCGGTAAAGGTAGGACGTTTAACCTCGGTAAACGGCACGGAAAACGATAAAAATAAAATAAAAGAGGTAGTGGGATACCTGTTATTTTTTTGCTTTGGCCTTTGTGCCCGGCTTATTTTTTTCTTTTTCGGCCAGCAGGACGG
>CAYNGS010000165.1:0-6367 GCA_964396625.1 uncultured Flavipsychrobacter sp. | reverse complement strand
TATGGACCGGTAAGCTGGCATTGCGGCGATCAGCGATCTCAGCCCTTCAGCATTGGCTGCGTAGTCAGTTGCCAGTCTTTCCTTCAGTTCAACGGTAACTTTCTTGTCTACCAGGGCGCGATCCAGTATGCCGGCTACCTCATAATTGTTGCGGGCGCTTTTTAACTCCGCTATCTGTTGCTGCATGGCACTGTTCTCCTGCGTCAGGCCTTTGCAGTCTGCTTCCAGTTTTTCGGCCCTGGCCAACAGGGTTTGTACCGCACCTAACAACTCGCTTTCGTCCGTCCCCTCAGGCCGATCCAACAGTCCGCACAGTTCTTTCAGGGTACCATTGCGCGACACTTTTACGGCTGGTGAAACAATATTTAAGTCCACGAGGTTTATCTCGTTCTCATTTATATCATAAAGCCTTGTCAGCGCATTGGTGTTGCCGGGTATGTCTACAAGACTTCACTCTTTATTATACCATTTTGTGATCGTTGGCCCCGTTTGGCCCGGAAGCATCAGCTCCGGGTCCGTACTATGCTCAAGCACAACAATGTGACCCACAGAAGCTGCATTCAGAAAACCGTTCTCTGCCTCATCACAGGTTTGCTCGCCCCGGCCATTCGATAGGTTGATCACCGGAGTGCCCACAATTTTGTCGTCTTCTATTTGCAGATCTTCCCATTTCAAAACAATGCCGTCCTCGCGACGATGCATATAATATCCGATCGGGTTTTTCTGAAAGGACTCAAGTTGATACCCCGAAGTAAGTAGCCGGAAACCATACTCGTTTACCGAGCTATCTGATAACACATATTGCCTGTCAATTTTTTTAAATTTGTCTGTCATGATAGGGGATTTCGTTGTTTTTCGACACAAACGTGAAGTGGATTTTTCACTTTGGCAAAAGACGTTCTAATGATGGTTTTGTTTTTGAATTGTCATAAAACGCCGGCGTCTTATCATAGTTTTTATTTCGGGATTAAGCGATTGATTTATTATGCATTATACCTCATTATTTTCCCACAATTGAATAAGTCACTTTTTGAGTTTTTTTCCTAATGCGTTTATCTACATATTAATCGCATTTTATCTGCATTTAGATCTTTATCTATCCGGCGCTTTTGCTGCATGTTTGTGCTAATTTTTTCCGCTAACGTCGCTGGTTTTCAACCTCCTATTTCATCGCCCGTTAGTTAGCGTAGAACTTGTAGTGGTTCCCTATTCGAAAAATCAACCGGGAAAAGCCGTACCTTTGCACCTCAATTAATACCTATAGTTTCGTAATGGCAAAGCAATCTGAAAAAAAATGCTCCTTTTGTGATCGCGCAGAAACCGACGTGAACATTCTTTTCACAGGGATCAAGGGCAATATTTGCGACCAGTGTATCGAAAATGCCCACTCTCTGCTGATGGAGGCTACGGGCAACGAAAAGCAGAAAAAAGAGGAACCATCCAGACCGGAATTACAAAAAAATAAGAACTATAAGCCACGGGAGATCAAGGCATTTCTTGATCAATATGTGATCGGACAAAACGACGCGAAAAAAGTATTGTCGGTGGCCATATACAACCACTACAAACGCCTCACCATGCCCGTACAGGATGACGTGGAAATAGAAAAATCAAATATTATGATGGTAGGCGAGACAGGTACAGGAAAAACCCTGCTCGCAAAAACAATAGCACGTCTGCTCCAGGTACCATTTGCTATTGTTGATGCCACTGTTTTCACAGAAGCAGGTTATGTGGGCGAAGATGTGGAAAGTATTTTATCCCGCTTACTCCAGGCAAGTAACTACGATGTTGCCGCTGCCGAACGCGGCATCGTGTATATCGACGAGTTAGATAAGATAGGACGCAAAAGCGATAACCCATCCATCACACGCGATGTAAGCGGGGAAGGCGTACAGCAGGCTATGCTGAAGTTGCTTGAAGGTTCTGAAGTACTCGTACCACCCCAGGGCGGGAGAAAGCATCCTGAGCAAAAGATGATAAAGGTTAATACTCAAAATATCCTCTTCATTTGCGGCGGTGCTTTCGAGGGCATAGACAAAATGATAGCCCGCCGGATTCAAACGTCTTCTATTGGTTACAACGCAATAAGGTCATCAAAAGACTACGATCGTGCAAACCTGCTTCAGTACGTAAATGCGCAGGATCTCCGCACATTCGGGCTTATTCCCGAGCTACTGGGCCGGTTACCTGTGGTTACCTACCTGACCCCGCTCGATGAGGCTTCCCTCAAACGTATCCTTACCGAACCGAAAAATGCATTGGTGAAACAATACACGCGGCTCTTTGAATTTGAAGGCATTAAGCTCACCGTAGAAGATGAAGCGCTCAATTATATGGTGCAAAAGGCGGTGCAATACAAACTCGGTGGTCGTGGACTTCGGGCCATATGCGAAATGATACTCACAGACGCGATGTTTGATCTTCCGTCAGAGAAGCACGAAGGGAGCTTCCATCTCAGCCTTGAATATGCGCAGCAAATGGTAGAGCATTCAAAGCTGGAGCACCTCAAAGCAGCATAATTTTTTTCGGCAAGAAAGATCGTTCAGACTTTTTTCTCATTATTGACCCTGATTTCTACAACATGGAAGATTTGGCAAAGCAGTTGAAAGACAAAGCGGGACTAACCGATGAGCAGGTGGTTATAACTATTCAGACCATGAAGGAATACATACACACCAAGGTACCACCCATGTTCAGCGGTTTTGTCGATAAATTTTTTGCGAAAAACAACCTCGAACCAGACGACGATCCTCTGGCATAAGTGCTGTTGGTTTCGTTACTTCAAAACAAAATGCTGTTTTTCCCTAAATTCTTTTCGAAAAAAAAGGACTCCCATTTTATTCAGATCAATACTCAACCGCACCGCCCGCCCACCGCAAAGCTCGTTCCATGCTTCGGTGTGCCCCGGGGTCTTATGGATGTTTGAGACAAACACCACGGTGTCATTCTTTACCATCCGAAAATACTTTTCTGCGATCGCTCTCCATTCCCCTGGTTCGTCATCCAACAGTAATAGCGCATCTGCATTGAGATACTCTCCCTCGTCATGCCGCAGCAGTTTTAGTTTTTTGAGGCCATAATAGCGCATTGTTCTGTCGACCAACACGCCCCATTGTTTTTGAAGATGCTCATCCGGAAATTCAAATCCGCTTTTTTCAATCGGTTTCTTATCACGCAATACGCTTTCTACAAAATCATAGGCAAACGGGGAGTGTGTACCGTGCCTGCCCTTTGCTTTCCACCTGTATTTTAGATATTCTGCGAAAGCATGAAAAGTCATAACAGTATGTGAGTAACTAAATTTTTGGGGAGATACGGATGGCGATTTTACATTTCCACCCTTTCGTATTGCTCAAAACTAAAATCATATTTGTGCTGCGCATCGGCGATGTGTTTTTCCTCCCACACCAGCTTCCAGTGCGTATGATCTATAGACGGAAAAAATGCATCAGCGTCGGTTACGGTGGTGTGTACACGGGTTATATACATCCGGTCCACAAGCGGCAATGTGGTCTCGAATACTTTTCCGCCGCCAATAATAAATGCCTCTTCAACCGGCTCCTGTTGCAGACGTTCTATAGCAGCTTCAATATTGTCATACAATAAGACCCCATCAGCTACTTCAAAATCGCGGCGGCTCGTCAGCACAATGTTCAGCCTTCCCAGCAAAGGCCTGCCAAGCGACTCGTAAGTTTTACGGCCCATCACCACGGGCTTTCCCATCGTTGTCCGCTTAAAAAATTTCAGATCTTCCGGCAAATGCCACGGCAGCTGGTTGTTCCTGCCGATCGCATTATTATCAGATACTGCAACAATAAAAGAAAGTATCATGGCCTGGAATTTAGTGGTATACTGCAAAATTATGAACAATCATTTCAGAAAGCCCTTCAATATCTCTCAGGCGGGGCGACAAACCTCCATCGTCCGGGTCTAAACTGCAACAGGAGCGCTGATCGCCGGATGATGCTGGTAGTTTTCTAACGTAAAATCTTCGTACCTGAACGAAAACAAGTCCCTCACTTCAGGGTTTATTTTCATCACCGGCAACGGTAACGGATCGCGGGTTAATTGCAATTTTGCCTGCTCCAGGTGGTTGTTATACAAATGTACATCGCCAAACGTGTGTATGAAATCTCCAGCCTTCAGGCCCGTCACCTGCGCCATCATCATGGTCAGCAACGCATAAGATGCGATATTGAACGGCACACCCAGGAAAACATCGGCGCTTCTCTGGTAAAGCTGACAACTCAATTTGCCTTCTGCAACGTAGAACTGAAACAGCGCATGACAGGGGCTAAGCTTCATCTTCGGCAGGTCTGCCACATTCCAGGCATTTATGATCATCCTGCGGCTGTCCGGATTTGTTTTTATTTGATTGAGCACATCTTTTACCTGGTCGTAAGTTTTACCATCAGCTCCGGTCCAGCTTCGCCACTGATGGCCATATATAGGACCAAGGTCTCCATTACTGTCAGCCCATTCATCCCATATCCGCACCCCGTGTTCTTTCAGGTATCCAATATTGGTGTCTCCATTCAGAAACCATAAAAGTTCATAGATGATCGATTTCAGATGCAGTTTTTTCGTGGTCAGCAGCGGGAAACCTTTCGCAAGGTCAAAACGCATCTGATATCCGAAACAACTGGTGGTGCCCGTGCCGGTGCGGTCGCTTTTCTTTACGCCCGCATCCACTATGTGCTGAAGAAGATCTAAGTAAGCTCGCATCTCAGATAAAACACAAAATTAATTATTAAAACACCAACATTAAAAAGAAATTTACCCACACGTCCCATTGAATCTCCTTACTTTTGCAACCTTGTTAAATTAATTTTTCACACTGATTAACAACCTGCCACACGGCAGGCAGAAAACTAAAAATTATGCCCGTTATATTGCCAGTAAAAGGAGTTTACCCTCAGATACCGGGTAGTTGTTTTGTCGCTCCCAATGCGGCCATTGTTGGCGACGTCGTTATGGGGGACGATTGCAGCATCTGGTTCAATGCCGTCGTACGTGGCGATGTCAACAGTATCAGCATCGGCAACAAAGTCAACATCCAGGACGGAGCCTGTATCCATTGCACTTTCGAGAAGACAAAGACAGTCATCGGAAATAATGTTTCCATCGGTCACAATGCCATTGTCCACGGCTGCAAAGTAGCAGACAATGTCCTGATTGGAATGGGAGCAATAGTAATGGATAACGCAGTCGTTGGCGAAAACAGCATCATTGCCGCCGGGGCAGTAGTTCTGGAGGGCACAGAAGTACCCGCCGGCAGCATTTTTGCGGGTGTTCCCGCCAGGAAAGTGAAGGATATCAGCCCCACTTTGTTAAAAGGTGAGGTTGAGCGCATTGCCAATAACTACCTCATGTATAGCTCATGGTTCAAATGAGTCGCGGAGGCCCAAACGGCATGAATATGCTCGCCTGCCGGAAAACGTACGGGAAAAACGGCTTCCGGATCGTACAAGGCGTCCTAAAACACTGTCGCATATACAAAAAAACTATTCGCTAAAGTTATTGTTTTTTCAAAAAGCCTATTATATTTGCTTTCTAAATAAAACACACTCTGTATGAAAAAACTGATCCTCGCTTTATTAGCTACAGGAACTATAGCAACAGCTACCGCGCAAGAACCCCATAGTGTTTTACTATATGGTAATGCCGGTTTTACAACCAACAGCTATGATAGCACGGTAGGTAGTCAATATGGCCACACCGACAAAACAACTAACTGGAATGCAAAAATTGGCGTTGGTTATCAATTTAATCACAACTGGACGCTCGGTTTACAGGTTATGTGGGGTCAAAGCGCTTATAAGGACTATACAGGCGATAAAAATACTTTTAATACATATTCAGTTGGACCGTTTGCCCGTTATTCGCACTATATACGCAAAAGCGAAACTTTCTTCTGGTACTCACAGGTTGATTTCGATTACTTAGGCGGCTACCACACACACATGAACGCTCCGGCCGATGTTAAACACACTGGCTTCTACGCAGACTTATACCCGGCTTTAGGCATCAATGTTGGTAGGGGACTTTGTCTTAACTTCAGCATTGGCGGAATTAGCTATATGACCGACAAATATGCCGACCATGTTTACGCCAACAATACCTTCAGCTTCGATTTCGGCCAGCAGGTTAACGTAGGCATCAGCAAGAACTTTAACTGTGGTCACAAAATGCACAGCCACCACGAACCAGGTGACGAAGTTCATCGCAGGAAAGCTGACAAAATGGAAGACGAGGACGATGCAGCTCCAAAGCCAAAGAAGAAAGAAAGAAACAGGGATGATGACGAGTGATAATCTTTTTACAACATAAATAACAAAGGGCGTCTGATCAGACGCCCTTTGTT